>JBATNZ010000286.1:0-6308 GCA_049290615.1 Candidatus Contendibacter sp. | reverse complement strand
GGGCGGCGGATGAGCATCCGCTGCTTGTTTGGCGCTTCGCGCCGCACAACCAGCGGATCAAGCCGACTCCGGGCGGAAAAGCCTGCGGCTCTCCCGCCCTTCGCGGCTTATCCGCCGCCCCGTTAGCGCTCAAATCCTGGCCGCCGTGCGCTACGTCATCGCGTAGACCCAGCCCTCGGTTCGCCCCACCGAATCGAACCGCTTACCGCCTCCCATGGCTTCCCGTGTCCACGCGCAAAGGCAGGAAGTCGCGGTGCTGCCGGTGTGAGGCATTTGGCAGGCTGCCTCAACGTGCTATAAGTTGGGACGCCGTGAAACGGCCCAATGACTTGACCTGACAGAGGAGTAAGAACAATGGCGGTCGGCGTACTTTCTGGCTACGCGCTATCCATCCCTGGGCTTGGTGCAGATCACACTTACGCAACTAGCAGTCATGGGCATGTGTGGCTATGCTGGGGACGCTCCTCGTCGGGAGCCCTCCTTGTGCTCCGGCAGCGGGAACGTTGACCAGTCCGACTGCCTTTCAAATCCCACGTCGCAGGCTGGCATCACGTATCTCGTTACCGGTGTTTGTCACCAAACAGCCAACCGGATTCTTTGGCCGGCCGGAATCACGGTTAATGCTGCGAGAGGCGGCAGAGGCTCCGTCTTTGCTTGGGGAAGCTATGGTCGGAATCCAGCCACACTAGCGGCGTACTCTCCTGGATCGAACCCTTGGCCAGAGCTTAGTTTGTGCCTCGCGTCACATTCCCACCCTTGAATTGATGCAAAGGGAGACCTAGAACATGATGAGCGGTGTTATCGAGGATCCGATGCATGACTTCGAGCGGCGGGTAGCATTGATCCACGGACTGGGTACACAAGCAGTGATCGGAGTACCGACGATGGATACTCAAACGCAAGAGTTACGGGCGATGTTTGCCTCGTTTCTTGGAGAAAGCTACAGCGACGAGAAGATTCTTCGTGTCGAGGCTCTGCAATGGCATCTGCGGAATGCGCAGGCTCACTTGGCACGGCAGTTGGAGCAGGGCCATGTCAAACCGGCCCAGTATGTCAACGAATTTAATGATTTGTTGGCTGCCTGCTTCGCCAAAGTTGAGAGCGTTCTCGGAACGTCTGATTTTGAGACCCTATTCGGCGGCACGAAAGAGGAACAGGGTGGGTTCATCGACAAACAGGCATTCTTGAAGAGCTATAGGCGGCCGCGCCAAGCGGTGCCTCGTTAGGTCAGCGAACCACAGATCCGATGGGATCGAGAGCTCGGGCCGCTTACGGCCTCACTGTCCATTCGCTTCGCTGCCTGTAACTTCGACGGCCTACCCCTACCCGGGTTTATTTCAAGCAGCGGGGTTGGGAACTGATCATTCTCTTGGCGGGTGGTGACAAGAGTACCCAAGCCAAGGACATCAAGGCCGTTTTGCGCCTCGCCCGTAATCTTTCGGAGTAGCCACTATGACCAAGACCGCTACCACTCGCTACGACGTTACCGAACACCTCAGAACCCCGGAAGAAATGGCCGCGTACCTCGAAGCTTGCCTCGAAGAGGCAGATGGAGACGCTGCCTTCATTGCCAAGGCGCTTGGTGACATCGCTCGTGCTAAGGGCATGGCACAGGTTGCCCGCGATGCCGGACTGTCCCGTGAAAGCCTATACAAGGCTCTCTCCGGTGAACGAAGCCCCGGCTTCGACACCATTCTCAAAGTCATTGGCGCTCTGGGGCTCAAGCTCCATGCCGAAGCCACCGATAGCTGACCAGGCGCCCAACCCACTGGTCAACCGAGTGGGGGAAATTAGGGATAGACCATATTTTCTAAGCATAACACAGACTTAAAGGAGTCATTGTGCCAACAATTTTAATGTTTTACGGCATCCTGATCTTGATGTACTTCCATGACAACAAGAAGCATAGCCGTCCGCATATTCATGCAGAATATGAGGAATACGAAGCATCAATTGCTATTGACGACGGTGCCGTTCTCAGTGGCAATTTGCCTCCTTCCAAGCTAAAACTGGTACAGGCGTGAGTTGAGATACACCGAGAAGACTTGCTAGTAGATTGGAAACTGGCAGTTGCGGATGAGCCTGTATTTAAGATTGATCCGCTGCGATAAGTGGGGCGTCACATGGATAAGATTGTTAAAGCCGTTCCTCTTGATGATTATAGGATCGAAATACTTACTAGCAGCGGCATTTCAGGTATTTTTGATGTTAAACCATATCTACAAGGCAGTGCTTTCAAAGAGCTTGTCGATGAGTCCTATTTTCGTTTGGTGCGCCCTGCCCATTATGGAGTAATTTGGCCGCATGAGCAGGATTTCAGCGCCGACACAATTATTTGGGACATACAAAACGCCTAACAATGCGCTCATCACAAACAATACTGACCGCGTTCCAGAGGGAACAATCGAATTTTACGATGATGAAGTGGATTTCGGCGATGAACGCGCCGGTTGCTTGGCGCTAGAAGGCAGAGCACTAGATGCCGACAATCCGACCCCGACCGACAATAGACTTGTTCCCAAATAAGTTTCATAACCTATTGAACGACATAGTCGTTTTTGAGGTTGCACAGGCCGGCGACCAATAAAATAACTTGATCGGCCATGTTTTTGACTCGGTTTCGGAATTTAATAGTGAGGATCTGAAAGCTTTTCAGATCTCCGATCAGATGTTCCACCGCGACGCGGACTCGACTGATGGCCCGGTTCTCTCTCTTTTGTTGCGGGGTTAATGTCGGGTTTGGATTCTTCTTTGACTTCTTGGGCTTTTTATGGGGGATATGAATTTCATGGAAAGTCGGATAGCGATCTTTAATGCCCTGATAACCTAAATCAACAGAAACTTCAACCGAGGAAAGGCCCGGTTGATGGGGATCTAATTCCTCTTTTAATAAAGCATAGTCATGTCGACTGCCTGGGGCCATCGGACCTACAACGGGGATTCCCTTATTACCATCGGCAATCACTGTATTTTTCAGGGTATGATGATGTTTTTTACCACTGTAATAGTGTTTTTGTTTGCGAGCGTGGTGGGGTCGGTAACACGGTCTTTCCGTGGCGTCAATAATAATTTTCTGATTTTTTTCAGTGGCTTGCTTGTCATTGCTGAGCGGTTTGAAGTGACGGTGAGGTAAGACTTGGAGGCATTTCTCTGCCTGCTTTAAGAGAGGTAGTAGCTTCATCACATTTTCTTCAGCTTTACCTGGACTCAGATTAAATAGCCCTCCTAAGACATCAAAGGTCGGATAGTTTTTCAGGTAGAAGAGAATAAAAAAGAGCTTCAATTCGGGTGTAGATAACGCGCCCTTACGGCCGCCGCCGGGCTGGCGTTCACGCTGGCCCCGCTGTTTTTGGTAGCGCTGTTTTTTTATCGCTTCCAAACAACGCGTAAAATCAGGAAGGAGGCGATCAAATGCTTTCTCAGGGAGTCCGGTGAAGGCTCGGAATTGTCGTTCGTTGCGAACAGTGATCGATTGAAATTTTCGCATGGCTGCACTCCGGATCGCCGGTTTTTATAAGAAATGGGGCCTTATTCAAAATAATCAATCCCAATCCTCTGAAAAAGAAAGAAAATTTGGCTCGCTGGTATTTCAAGGGGTTGCAAAGTATAATACTATCAATTAGTTGCCAACATCAAGTGAGAATTCCATGACGGATAAGTCATTAGACGAGTTGAAGAGTGCTTTTAATGTGCTTTTGGATATTCCTAATATTGAAGTCGATGAGGTAGAAATTGATCGAGAAGGGAATTATCGGGTCACGATCCATAGCACAGAGCGCGGAACGCGTTGTCATCAGTGCGGTCATTTTATTGATCATTTTTATGGACATGGTGAGTTCATTACGCTAAGACATTTATCGCTGTTCGGTCGGCAGGTTGAACTGCGTCTTCGTCCACCACGGTATCAATGTCAACGATGTCAAGGGCAGCCGACGACGACTCAAAGAGCGACGTGGTATGATCATCGAAGTGGTTGTACCCAAGCGTTCGAAAAACGGGTGTTGTTAGCCTGTGTAAATAGTACGGTTTTGGATGCCAGTATTAAAGAGGGAATTGGCTATGAAACGGTACGAGGAATTATTGATCGCCATATTGCGAAGGAAGTGGATTGGCAGGCGATTAAAAATCTTAAAATTATTGGGATTGATGAAATCTCTTTAAAAAAATGACACCAAGATTTTGTGACGATTGTGACGGGTCGTATGGGTGACGAAACGGTGATTCTGGGGATGTTGGCTGATCGGAAGAAAGAGACCGTCAAAGAATTTTTCATGAGTATTCCCAAGAGGTTACGCAAACAAGTTTGTTTCTTTTGTTCGGATATGTATGTCGGTTTTATCAATGCAGCGAAGGAAGTTTTTGGGAAAAAGGTCCAGATCATCGTCGATCGATTTCATGTGGCTAAGTTATACGGAAAGGGTCTGGATGAGTTACGCAAAAAAGAGTTGGCACGCCTGCGGAAGGCCTTATCAAAAGAGCAGTATAAAGAGCTAGAAGGCGTGATGTGGCTTTTGCGTAAAAGGCCCGATAATTTAACCTCAAAAGACCAAGAAACGTTAGACCAGTTATTCAAGTATTCACCGCTTTTACAACAAGCTTATCAGTTAAAAAACGAGTTAACGACTCTGTTGGATAGTGACCTAAATCGCCGGCGCGGGAAGCAGAGGATCACGGGATGGATGAACCGAGTTAAAAAGAGTTCAGTGCGTTGCTTTGATACTTTCTTAAAGACGTTGGAGACCTATAAAGATGAAGTGGTCAATTATTTTTTAGATCGACTGACGAGTGGGTTTGTTGAAGGGCTTAATAATAAGATCAAAGTCATTAAGCGACGGTGTTATGGTTTGAAAAATATTGGGCATCTTTTCCAACATCTTTATCTGGACCTTTGTGGATATTCTTTGTATGCCCACCAAAAATCATAGAGTTACCGAAATTTACTCCGAATTTATTGAGGCATAAAAAGTGATTCACGATCGACAACATTCTGTTTTTAAACAGAATTTATACCCCGGCAATTCCAAAAGATCCGAAAATTTTCAATAGCTTCCTTGTAAGCTATTGAAAATAATAATAAAAATTATTTGGGAGCATCTCTAATCTCAATGTATTGGCTCAGCGCCGACCCTTGGCGCGCCTACAACGGGTAGTGCCTTCCGCACTCAAATGGATACCCATTTAACCGGCCAACCCCGCCAACATGGCTTGACCAATGGGAGAGCGAGCCTCCAGCCGACAGGCGCGGCCTTCGCCAGCATAGTCGAGCGTCACTTCCAAATCCGCCGCCGGCAACTCGCCTCGGCCGCGTTCCGGCCACTCGATCAGCAACACCGCCTCGCCGTCGATCTGGTCGCGCAGTCCCAAGTACTCCAGTTCCTCCGGATCGGCCAGCCGGTACAAATCCCAGTGGAACAGCCACCATTCGCCAATCTGATACGGTTCCACCAAGGTGTAGGTCGGGCTTTTCACCGTGCCGCGATGACCAAGGCGATGCAGCAGGCCGCGCGCCAGCGTGGTTTTGCCCGCGCCCAGTTCGCCATGCAGATACATCACGCAACCAGGCGCGAGGACCCGGGCCAGCCGCGCGCCGAGCCACTCGGTGGCGGCGGCGGTGTCGAGCAGGACTTCCGGCATGGCTTAGCCCGGATTCGCCAGTTGCCGCAGGAAGGGCAGCAGATCGGTCGCCAACAGCCCGCGTTCGCCGCCGGATTGGGCCGCCAGATCGCCGGCCCGGCCGTGCAGATACACGCCAGTCTTGGCCGCCGCGAACGGTGATAACCCCTGCGCCAGCAGCGCGGCGATCACCCCGGTTAGCACGTCGCCCATGCCGCCGCTGGCCATGCCCGGATTGCCGGCCACGCACAGCGCCACCAGCCCATCCACCTTGCTGGCGACCAGCGAGCCGGCGCCCTTGAGCACCGCCACCCCGCCGAAGCGCAGCGCCAAATCCTCGACGGCGGCGAAGCGGTCGGCCTCGACCTGAGTGGGGGTCATCTTCAGCAACCGGGCGGCTTCGCCGGGATGCGGGGTCAGAATCCAGCGGTCGCAATAGCTCGGTTCGGCCGCCAGCAGGTTCAGGGCATCGGCATCCAGCACCAGCGGTCTGTCACAGGCGAGCGCGGCTTGCAACATGGTCCGCCCCCAGTGGCCGCGCCCCAGCCCCGGTCCCACCGCGACGACCGTCGCCCGGTCCAACAGCGGCTCCAGTTCGTCCGGCGTCTCCACGCCGTGGAACATCAGTTCCGGGCGAACCGCCGCTTGCAAACCGGCGTGAGCGGCGCGGGTGGCGACGCTGGCCAGCCCCGCGC
>JBATNZ010000285.1:0-1737 GCA_049290615.1 Candidatus Contendibacter sp. | reverse complement strand
CGCGCCTGCTTGGCCAGAATGTCGAGCCGGACATAGCCCAGGGCGACCTGCTCCAAGGCGGCCTTGGCCGCGGCGGGAAGATCGACGAGGGCCAGCGCCCGGCTGGCGGCATCTCGCTGGGGCCAGGGCGGCAGTTCGCCCTGCAGCACGCAGTCGCGCCAATAGTGCTGGCCCGCCGCCAGGATTTCGCCATCCAGCGCCGGGTCGCGCTCGACCAGAAAGGTGTCCACTGTCCACTCGCGCAGATTCAAGGCCACCAGCACCAGTCCCTCGATGCGAATCCCCCGATCCTCGGCGACCAGCGCGGCCTGGTGTAACTGGCAGGCGTGTTCAAGCGACACGGCGGTCGGGGGCTCGGCCGGCGCCTTGTAGTCCACCACCAGCATCTTGCCGTTCAGCGTGACCAGATCGTCCGGTGTGGCCAGCAGCCAGCCGTGGTCGCGCGGGCGGTGCGCCACCACGGCCTGCCGCAGATCGGGAAGGGGGCGGGCGCCCGTCTGCCGCAGAAACAGGTGACGGGTGTGCGGTTCCAGTTCGAGGCCGCGCTGCATCGGTCCGGTCGGTGGAGCGGGGAGGGCGCGCAGCAACTTGGCCGCACAAATCTCCCGGGCGGTGGCGAACGGGCTGTATTCGCCCCGGCGCTCGCCGACCAGGACGCCGATTTCGCTGGCGCCGAATCCGGACAACCGCTGGATCTGCCGGGGCAGCGACAGCGAACCGCCGCGCCCGGTACCTGCGGTGGCCTCGTCGCGGAGGCGTTCGAACTGGTGATCGAGCCACTGGCGGCGAGCTTCCGGCGGCAGATGCGCGGCTTGCGGCAGGGCGGCGAGCTGGGCCAGGACGGCCTCGCGGTCGACCGTCGGGTCGGGGGGAGAGGATTGGGGCGGGACCGGCATCCGAACAGCCTCCATCAGGCGTGGGCTTGACAATATTATGCTTTATAATAATTATTAAACAATATTAATAGCTCAACCGGAAACCCGCCCTCCGATGGAATCACCCACAAAGGAGACTTCCACGCCGGTGTCGCCGCGCCCGGGCGGCGTGGCCCAGGTGCATAACCTGCTGGACCGGCTGGAACTGCGGCTCCAACTGGCGCAATGGCTGAACCTGGCGCTGGCCGGGGCGCTGGTGCTCAGCGTCGGGGCGCATGGCTGGCGCGCGCTGCATCCGCCCGGGCCGGAGTATTTCGCGACCACGGCGGATGGTCGGCTGATTCCGCTGGTGCCGATCAGCGAGCCCTACGTCGCCCAGGAAACCCTGCTGGCCTGGGTGACCGAGGCGGTCACCCAGGCCTATACCCTGGACTACGTGCATTACCGCAAGCAGTTGACAGCGATGCGACCGAACTTTAGCGACGAGGGGTTCAAGCAGCATGTCCGGGCGCTGGAGGCGGCCGGAACCCTGGACGCGATCATCAAGCGCCGGCTGGTGAGCCAGGTGGTGCCGACCGCGCCGCCGGTGGTGGTCAATCAGGGGGTGCTGGCCGACCGCTACGCCTGGAAAATCGAGATGAAGCTCGGCCTGTCCTATCAGGGCGCCTCCAGCCAGAGCACGCCGCAAGCCCTGATCGCGGAGGTGCTGGTGGTGCGGATGCCCACCCACGAGGTGCCGCGCGGCCTGGCCGTCCACCAACTGATTACCCGGGGAAGCTGATGTCCGGTCGCGCCGGCTGGCGAGCGCTGTGCCGCGTCACCCTGCTCGGCGGGTTGGTGGGCCTGCCGGTCACAGCCGCGC
>JBATNZ010000284.1:0-6578 GCA_049290615.1 Candidatus Contendibacter sp. | reverse complement strand
TGCTGGTGTACGCCCTGAACCGCCATCATCCCAATCCCAAGGTGGGCCACTACACCCAGCAGGCGGCCTACCGGTTCTACGGCATTACCGGATTCTTCATCGTGATCGCCACCTTCATCCCCGGCGGTGGCTGGATCTGGCACCTGGTCGCCTGGATCGTGGTGGCGCTGATTCTGATTCCCTGGTCCATCCTCGACCTGCGGCGCATCCAACAGGATGAGTGGGTGGACATCCCGCTCGACGAGCAGGGCCATCCGCTGGCGGGCGCGGCGTGAGGGTCAAAGTTCAACCAACCCGTCCAGCGCCGCGCCGTCCGGCCCGAATCCGTGCAACCGGGCCGACTCCAGACCCAGGCGCACCGCCTCGCCCTTGTGGAATGGGCGGATGCCCGGCAGCCGCGCCACCAGCACCGAACCAGGCGGGTCCAGGCCATCCACCCGGACATGCAGCAGTGTCTCGTGCCCCAGATACTCGGCGTCGCTGACCGTCGCCCGCACACCGTCATCGCCGTCGCTGGCGAGGTGCAGATGCTCCGGGCGGATGCCTGTGGTCAGCGGCGCATCCAGCCAGGCCAGCCAGCGTTCGGCCACGGCGGCGGGTAACTCCAGCGGCAACGTCTGTTCACCCAGCCGCAGCCATAACCGGCCTTCGGCGACGGTCAGCCGGGCCGGCAACAGGTTCATCGGCGGATTGCCGATGAAACCGGCCACAAAGGTGTTCGCCGGCCGCTCGTACAAGGCCTGGGGTGGCGCGACCTGTTGCAGGCGACCGTGATCCAGCACCGCCACCCGGTCGCCCAGGGTCATCGCCTCGGCTTGGTCGTGGGTGACATAGAGGGTGGTGGTGCCGGTCCGCTCCAGCAGTTCGCCAATCTCGGCGCGGATTTGCACCCGCAGCCGGGCGTCCAAGTTCGACAGCGGCTCGTCCATCAGGAACGCCGCCGGTTGGCGGACCAGCGCCCGGCCCATCGCCACCCGCTGACGTTGGCCGCCGGACAGTTGCCGGGGCAAGCGGTCGAGCAGCCCGCCGAGACTGAGCAGTTCCGCCGCCCAGGCTACTTGACGCGCGATGTCGGCACGGGGCCGGTCGCGCATTTTCAGCGGAAATTCCAGATTGCCGCGCACCGTCATGTGCGGATAGAGCGCGTAATCCTGAAACACCATCGCCACGTTGCGCCGTTGCGGCGGCAGGTCGTTGACCAGCTCGCCGCCGATGCGCAAGTCGCCGCGCGTGGCGTCGTCCAGCCCGGCCAGCAGACGCAGCAGGGTGGATTTGCCACAGCCGGACGGACCCACCAGCGCCACCAGTTCGCCGTCGGCGACGGTGAGACTGAAATCGAAAATCGCCTGGGTGCCGCCAGAGTAAATCTTGTCGATGTGTTCGAAGGCGAGGCTGGCCATGGAGTACGGACTAAGGAGGCAGGATTGATCGGTAGCTTACCAAAAGGCGGTTATCCAGTCCCCTCGCTGGGCTTCGGTATCACAACAAGCGTGTTGCAATACGGTTTTGTTGTGATGCGATTACGCTGGACGATTTCAGGAACATTCCATGCTCGGTCCAAGCGCAAGAGAAACGCTCGCAAGTCGCGCTAAATGGCTCCAGGCGGCAGAAAGCTCTCGTGGAACAGCAAATCCCGAGTCCGATAAACCAACCGTTGGATAAGTTGACAACAAAACAAAGTATTGTCATTATCTCCAACATGAAAGCCTGCCTGTTGCTAAAAGAGCGTCGTGATCTCGGCGACAACGCCTTTACCGAACTGGTGGTATGGGAAGTGCCAGCCCCTGTGCTGGGCAGCGCCCATGGCTACAAGTACCGGCTGGCGCTCGTGGTCAATGGCGTTTGCGTACTGCGTTACGACAATGAGGCAGGCAAGGGCGATCACCGACATATCGGCGATGAGGAAACGGCCTATTGCTTCACTTCGCCGACCGCATTATTCGATGATTTCATGGCAGATGTAGCGAGGTGGCGTGATGAACACCGTAACTATTGAGGTTTGTTCGATGGACGAGGTGAAAGATCGCTTCGTGCGGGCGTTTTCCGGTGAGAAGCAGGGAGCGTTCATTAGCTTCCAGTCGTCAGAGGCGCTATGGAAAACGCTGACCGCCAAACGCTGGCAACTGCTTAAGGCGCTGGCCGGCGCCGGACCGGTGTCAATCCGCGAAGCGGCGCGGCGGGTCGGGCGCGATGTCAAGGCCGTCCATGGCGACGTTCGCGCGTTGCTGAACGCCGGGCTGCTGGATAAAACCGAAGACGGCAAGATCGTGTTTCCCTACGACGCCATTCACGTTGACTTTATGGTGAAAGCGGCGTGATCAACCATCCCTGCTCTCCAGATTCAGATTCCGCTGTTTTGCGCTGGTGGCACAATCTCAACGTCACTCAAAAAACCGCTCCGCCTCCAACAACGGCAACACCCGCTGGATGATCGGATCGGTGGCGAAGCGCTGCTGAATGATCCCATCCCGCAGATGATTCGCCAGCGCAATCAGGATCATGCTCTGATCCAGCGCCAGATAGTTGTAGGCCACCTGACCGGTTTTCGGGTCCACCGCGTCGTAAAAGCCGAAATCGCCGTACAGCGGATAGCGTTCCGCCAATTGGCGCAGATTGGCTGTGGCCGCTGCTGGCTCGGTCAGCAACGCCAGCGCCGCCGCGTGTGGCGTGACCGCGCCAGCACGATAGCCGCGCGTCCCGAGAATCCGCGCGCCGTATTCGCCGTAGCCGTCGCCGCTCGGCGTTGAACTGGGCGACAGGCCCCAGACCGGATAGCCCAGATGCTCCAGCGCAAAGCGGCGGCTCAGTTCGGTATGCGCCAGCGCGTTTTTCCCCAGGCTGGCCGGCGCGTACTGCAACTCGTCCAGCACCAGCAGCGGCATCAGCGCCTCGAACAGGCCGCCGCCCCAGGACGGCAGATATTTCAGCCCCTTCCATGAATAGTAGCCGCCGGGGAAAGCGTAGCCGTTGACGGTCTTGTTGGCGCGATCCTTGGGCGATTGCGACTGCCAGTCGTAGCTGGCCGGGAAGGTGCGGGCCATGCGATACCAATGTTCCACCGGGGCCTCGCCCTTGCCGATGGCGATCAGGCTGCCCAGCCGCGCCTCGCTGTACAGCAGGCCATAACTGTATTCCGACCGATGCGGCAGATGGACGTAGTAGCCGTGCATCATCAACTGCTCAACCGGATCGTAGAAGAAGCGGTAATCCTCCCGCTCGATCAAGCGGGTGCAACGCGCCGCCAGTTCGGGAACGCTGTTTCTCACCACCATTAGCCCGGCGGTCAACCAGGCCGAATCCACGAACGAGATGAAATGGCTGGTGCGCTCCAAGGTAGTGGTGTCGTAATAGTTGAAGAAAAAGCCGTGATGGGTTTCGAGTCGTTCCAGGGTGGTCAAGGTCTGGTCGAGCCGCGCCCGCGCTTCTTCCGGGCCGATCAGGCGCAGTTCCCAGGCCGCGATGATGTCGATCAGGTACAGGCCGATGTTGGTGACGTTGGTGTAGTCGCCCAGCCAGGCGCGTTTGGAATTGGTGGCGCCATGCAGGCGCACGGTGTCGAACGGCAGGCCGTGGTCGCGGTCGCTGAGGGCCACCAGCCCGCGCCAGGTATCGCGCGCCAGTCGCCACAGGAAGGCCGGGCCATCGGTCGGACGTTCCGCCGGGTCCGTCAGCAGCCGCTCCGGCCAGCCGGCCAGTCGGGCGCGGATGTGGGGTTGCGCCGCCGCCTTGCCGCCGAGTTGGTTTTCCCATGCGGTTTTTTGGGGCGGGATCACCGGATCGCGGACGCTGGGACCGGGGTTGCCGGTTTTGATCAGGGCGATGTCGTCCAGCCAGTAAGCGCCAGCGTGAACCGGCGAGCGGCGCGGTTGCAGCACGATCCCGAACTGGCGCAGGTGTCGCCAGTCGGCGATGCCGTTCATGCGGTTCAGCGGGGTCTGGATGCGTTGCCAGTCGTCGGTAATCCCAGCGACCACGGTGCTGCCCTGGCGCAGCAGGCCAAGGGGCGCGTTCGGCAACGGCTGCTTGAATTCGATCTTCAGCGCGTCGGCGTAGCCGGCCACTTCATCGCCGCGAATCCAGAATTCCAGATGATCGTAGGCCGATGCGTCGAGATCGGGCAGGGTGATTTGCCAGCCGAGGTCGCCGGTGGCGTCGGGGGCGATGCGGTAGCGGAGATGCAGCGCCCGGCTGCGATCCGGCCCTGACGCCGGTTCCAGCCGATACCAGACGCGGCCGGTCCGGCGGCCCGGTTCGGCGGTCCAGTCGCTCATCGTTCCACCCAGGTTGGGAGCGCCGTCAAGCCGCTCGAAATCGTGCAGCAACAAACGTGCGGTAGTGGGATCGGCGGCCAGGGCCAGCCAGGAGGAGCCGACGAGCAGACCGCCAAGCAGGGCCAGTGGGAGGCGGAACAGGGTGGGCATGGGTTACGCGCCAAGTCTTGCGAACGGATGGAGCGGCATTGTAGACGAGTTATCAATGGCTTTGACGCCTCACCCTTCGCTTTTCACTCCTTTTGCCTCAGCAGCGCCAGCGTCTCGACGTGGTGGGTCTGGGGAAAAAAGTCGTAGGGAATCAGTCGTTCCACCGTATAGCCCGCCTCGGTCAACCCCCGGAGATCACGGTTCAGCGTACCGGCGCTGCACGACAGATAGGCCAGCCGTTCGGGCCGGTACTCGGCGGCGGTCCAGGCCAGCACCGCAGGTTCCAAGCCGGTGCGTGGCGGATTGAGGTACAGCAGCCGGGTTCCCGTGATCGGAGTCCATTCCCGCAGTTGTGGAATCCGATCCGCGCACTTGCCGCGCAACACGGTCGCGTCCGGGGCGTTCAGACCGGCGCACGCCACCGCCTCGCCGCCCAGTTCCACGCCGAGTGCCCGCGCCCCGCGCCGGGTCCAGCACGCCAGGCTGGCGCCGATGCCGCAATAAAGATCGGCGAGGCTATCGCCCGGTTTCGGCGCGAGAAAAGCCTCCGCCGCGTCCAGCGCCTCGCGGTACAACGCGGGAATCAGTTGCTGAAAAGCGGTCGGTCCATATTCCAGCCCGAAGGCGTCCCGCGAGCGCGGTTGACCCCACAGCAAGGTCCAGCCGTTGCGGGCGAACAGCCGGCGACCGGCGGCCGGATGCAAGTGCAGCCACAGCCCCTCCAACCCGCTGGCCGCCAGCTCCGCCCGCCGTTCCCCGTCCAGCCAGTCCAAGCTGGGAACGCGAGGGGTTTTCAGAATCAGGGTCGCCTGCACCCCGGATTGAACGTAAAAAGCCAGCGGAAATATCGCTCCCGGCGGCAACGCCCGCCGCAACCAGCGGATCATCGCGCGGACTATTCCGCTGTGAACGGGACAGTCGGGGATCGGAATCAACTCGTCGCGCCGCCACAGGCCGAAGTTCCAGCCCTCCGCCGCGCTCCAGACCGCCGACAGGCAGACCTTGCCCCGATAGCCCCAGCGCGCCTCGCCAGCAACCGCCCGCACCGGCAGCAATCGATCCGCCCATGGCGCGAGCGTCCGCCGCAGCCAATCCGCCTTTTGCGCCTCGCTGGCGGTGGCGTTTAACATGCGATGAGTACAGCCCGGACAGCGGGGTTCGCAACCGGCGGGCAGGTTCATGGCATTCTCACGAGACGAAAGGAGTTAAGGAGGCGGTCATGGTCAGCAGCTATCTGGTTTGCGATTTGTGTGGGCGGTTCGGCCCGCCCGCCAGCATTTTCAGCCAAGACGGCCTGCGGCTTTGTTACCAGTGCTGGTACGAGGCGCGGCAGGGCGGTGAGCCGGAAGCGTCCGATGAACCGGCGCCGACATCTGGCGATGACGCCAAGCCGGCGGAGGGAACCGATGCCGGGCGAGAGCCGCGTTAGGAACGTTCGTCGGCTACCAACGCAGGGTCGGGAATCACCGCCGGTTCGGTGGGGGGCGGCGCCGCCTTGCCCAAGCCCAGTTGCGACAGCAGCATCCCGGCGAACATCAGCGCGCAGCCCAGCAAGCCACGACCGGACAGGATTTCGTTCAACAACAACCAGCCGCCCAGCGCCGCGAACACGGTTTCCAGGCTGAGGATGATCGCGGCGTGGGCTGGCGGCGCGTCGCGCTGGGCCACCACCTGCAGGGTGAAGGCGACCCCGACCGACAGCAGGCCGCCGTAAAGAATCGGCATCGCCCCGCCCCACAGCCCCGCCAGGGTGATCGGTTCGGTCACCGCCGCCACCGCCAGACTCAGCACGGCGCAGACGACGAATTGCAGACAAGCCAGCAACACCGGCTCGATATGTCGCCCCGACAACCAGCCGATTACCAGCACATGACACGCCCAGAACAAGGCGCCGAGCAACACCAGTCCATCGCCCTCGGCCAGGGTCAGGTCGTCGGTCAGGGTCAGCAGGTAAAGGCCGGCCACCGCCAGCGCCGCGCCGGCCCAGGTGCTCCAAGGGGTGCGATGCCCCCAGAGCAGACCAAGCACCGGCACGATCACCACGTACAGCCCGGTGATGAAGCCGGCCTTGCCGGCGGTGGTGTAAACGATGCCGACTTGTTGCAGCGAGGCGCCGGCGAACAGGATCAGGCCGGCCAGCAGGCCACCGCCCAGGAT
>JBATNZ010000283.1:0-44514 GCA_049290615.1 Candidatus Contendibacter sp. | reverse complement strand
CTCATTGATTTTTCAGAAAAATTTTTCGCCGATTCCGTCTCCAGCCGGCTGGATGGGCCAAAATCGGTTGGAAGCCCAAATCGACAATCATATAGATCAAGGAGTTAGTTTTTATACAGTCTCTCAGGCGTCCGGTTCGTAAAGCTTGAGGATGTCGATGGCCACCGCCATCCGAATCAGTTGCGACAGAGTATCGGCCCGCATTTTCCGCATGACCTTGGCGCGATGCACTTCCACGGTCTTGTGGCTCAGATTCAGCATTTCAGCGATTTCCCGATTGGACAGGCCTTCCACGACCCATCGCAGCACGTCCTGCTCGCGCGCGGTCAGGGTGTCGAACCGGCGCAGGAAATCCTGGTGTTGCGCCCAGGCGCGCTGCCGCGCCGCGTCCACGGTTAGCGCGTGGTGAACGCCATCCAGCAAGATCTGGTCGTTGAACGGCTTTTCGATAAAATCCAGCGCGCCCTGCCGCAGGGCGGTCACCGCCATGGCGACATCGGCATGAGCGGCCATCATAATAACCGGCACATCAATGTGCTGCTCGCGCAGGTGTTGTTGGACGCTGAGGTCCTTACACCCTGGAATCTCCGCATCCAACAGCAGACAACCCGGCCAGTCCGACCGATAGGCGGCCAGGAACGCTTCGGCGTCGGCGCAAGCCAGGGTCCGCAAACCCACGGATTCCAACAGCCCCTGGAGCGCATCGCGGAGCGCTGGATCAGCATCCACGATATAGACCATCGAGGTATGGGGTAGATTCATGGGCGAAGGACCATGGCTAGGAAATGCGGCGGAACATGCCGTCGTGGCTAAACGCGAAACTGTGTTGGAGGATGGTAGCGGCGAGCCATGCCATGTCCTTCGTTATCATTGATAAGTATCATAATCATAACATAACTTGCGTGTTGTCACGGCTTATCCCTGATGCCCACCCGGTTGAAAATCGGTGATTGCTGCTATCATCCACGCTTCCCGCCCGATCCAGGAGAGTCCCCGCGATGCTGCGTTTCCGTGGAAGCCCCGCCCTGTCGCCGTTCCGTCGGCAAAAGCTGCTGACCGCACTGCGCCGGCGGGTTCCGGCCGTCACCGCCGTCTACGCCGAGTTCGCGCATTTTGTGGACGGTTCGCTGACCACGCGCGACCGCGAGGTATTGGACCGGCTGCTGCGCTACGGTCCCACGGCCGCGCGACGCCACCTGACCGGCGAACCGACCTTCCTGATCATCCCCCGTTCCGGCACCATCTCGCCCTGGTCCTCCAAGGCCACCGACATCGCCCACAACTGCGGTCTCCAGCACGTTCGCCGGATTGAGCGCGGCGTGGCCTATTACCTGGAAGCCGCGCAACCCTTGACCGCCGACGATCTGGCCGCGCTCGAACCGCTGCTGCACGACCGGATGATCGAGGCCGTGCTAGCGCCAGACGACGATCCCACCGTGCTGTTCGCCCACGCCGAACCCGCGCCGCTGGCGACCGTGGATGTTCTGGGCGGCGGGCGGGAAGCCCTGGCGACCGCCAACCGCGAATTGGGGCTGGCGCTGTCGGAGGACGAGACCGACTACCTGCTGGACAGCTTCACCCGGCTGGAACGCAACCCAACCGACATGGAACTGATGATGTTCGCGCAGGCCAATTCCGAGCACTGCCGACACAAGATTTTCAACGCCGACTGGATCATCGACGGAGTGCGGCAGGACCGTTCGCTGTTCGCCATGATCCGCCATACCCATGCCTGTCATCCCGACAACGTGCTATCGGCCTATAGCGACAACGCGGCGGTGATGAGCGGCTTTCCCGCCGGTCGCTTCTTTTCCGACCCGTCGGACGGTCAGTACCGCTACCACCCAGAGGATGTTCACATCCTGATGAAGGTGGAAACTCACAATCACCCGACCGCGATTTCACCCTTCCCCGGCGCGGCGACTGGCTCCGGCGGCGAAATCCGCGACGAGGGCGCAACCGGACGCGGGGCCAAGCCCAAAGCCGGGTTGTGCGGCTTTTCGGTTTCCAATCTGCGGATTCCCGATTTCATCCAGCCCTGGGAGCGGGACTACGGCAAACCGGACCGCATCGTCGCGGCGCTGGACATCATGCTGGAAGGTCCCATCGGCGCGGCGGCCTTCAACAACGAATTCGGCCGCCCGAACCTGGCCGGCTATTTTCGCGCCTTCGAGCAGGATGGTCCCGACGGTCAGCGGCGCGGCTACCACAAGCCGATCATGATCGCCGGCGGGCTGGGCAACATCCGCGAGCCGCATGTCCACAAGGCCGAACTGCCGCCGGGAACCGCCATCGTCGTGCTGGGTGGGCCGGCGATGCTGATCGGCTTGGGCGGCGGCGCGGCCTCCAGCATGGCGGCGGGCAGCTCGCGCGAAGATTTGGACTTCGCCTCGGTGCAGCGCGGCAACCCGGAAATCCAGCGCCGCGCCCAGGAAGTGATCGACCGCTGCGTGGCGCTGGGGGAGAACAATCCCATTCTCTCGGTTCACGACGTGGGCGCGGGTGGCCTGTCCAACGCCGTGCCGGAAATCGTGCATGGCGCCGAGCGAGGCGGCTCCTTCGAGTTGCGCGAGGTTCCCAACGACGATCCCGGCATGACGCCGATGCAGATCTGGTGCAATGAAGCGCAGGAGCGCTACGTGCTGGCCATCGCCGCCGAGGGGCTGGCGACATTCGAGGCGCTGTGCCAGCGCGAGCGCTGCCCGTATGCGGTAATCGGCGTGGCGACGGCGGAACCGGAGCTGAGGGTCAATGATCGGCAATTCGCCAATCGGCCGGTGGATTTGCCGATGAGCGTACTGTTCGGCAAGCCGCCGAGGATGCTGCGCGATGTGGCCCGCGAACCGGTCGCTTTCCAGCCACTGGATCTAACTGGCGTCGAACTCGCCGAAGCCGTGGCGCGAGTATTGCGTTTTCCGGCGGTGGCCGACAAAAGTTTCCTCATCACCATCGGCGACCGCACCGTGACCGGACTGGTGTGCCGGGACCAGATGGTGGGACCGTGGCAAGTGCCGGTCAGTGACGTTGCCGTTACCGCCACCAGCTTCGATGTCTATACCGGCGAGGCCATGGCGATGGGTGAACGCGCCCCGCTGGCATTGCTGGATGCGCCCGCTTCCGGGCGAATGGCGGTCGGCGAGGCGCTGACCAACATTGTCGCCGCCCGTATCGAAAAGCTGGGCGATGTCAAGCTGTCGGCCAACTGGATGGCGGCGGCCGGTCACCCCGGCGAGGATGCCCGCTTGTTCGACACGGTGTGGGCGGTCGGCATGGAGCTGTGTCCGGCGTTGGGCATCGCCATTCCAGTCGGCAAGGATTCGCTCTCCATGAAAACGGTCTGGGAAGCGGGCGGCGAACGCAAGAGCGTCATCGCGCCGCTGTCGCTGATTGTGTCCGCCTTCGCGCCGGTTCAGGACGCACGCCGCACCCTGACCCCGCAATTGCGCGCCGACCGGGGCGATACCGATCTGATCCTGATCGATCTCGGCCGGAGCCAGAACCGCCTGGGCGGCTCGACGCTGGCGCAAGTTTATAACCGGTTGGGTGATACCGCGCCCGACGTGGACGCGCCGGAAGACCTTAAGGCGTTCTTCTCGGTGATTCAGGAGTTGAACGCGGCGGGTCGCCTGCTCGCTTACCACGATCGTTCCGATGGCGGTCTGCTGGCGACCCTGGCGGAAATGATGTTCGCCGGCGGTTGTGGCGTGACGGCGTTGCTCGACGATCTGGGCGAGGAACCGCTGACGGCGCTGTTCACCGAGGAGTTGGGCGCGGTGATTCAGGTGCGGACGACGGATCGGGCGCGGGTTCTGACCCGACTGGCGGCGGTTGGCCTGGGCGAATGCAGCCATGTCATCGGCGCGCCGAATGGCGAGGATCGGCTGATTTTGCGTTATGCCGGCGAAACCATGTTTACCGCCAGCCGGGCCGAATTGCGGCGGCTGTGGTCGGAAACCAGCTATCAAATGCAGGCGTTGCGCGATCATCCGGACTGCGCCCGCGAGGCGTTCGCGGCGGCCTGCGATCCCACCGATCCGGGACTGAATGTGAAGCTGAATTTCGATCCCGCCGAGGATATCACCGCGCCGTTCCTCGCCAACGGCGCGCGGCCCCGGGTCGCCATCCTGCGCGAGCAGGGCGTCAACGGCCAAGTGGAAATGGCGGCGGCGTTCGACCGGGCCGGTTTCGCGGCGGTGGATGTCCACATGAGCGACCTCATCGCCGGGCGGGCATCGCTGGCCGATTTTCACGGCATCGCCGCCTGCGGGGGTTTCTCCTACGGCGACGTGCTGGGCGCTGGCGAAGGCTGGGCCAAATCCATTCTGTTTAATCCTCGCGCCCGCGACGAGTTCGCCGCCTTCTTCGCCCGGCCGGACAGTTTCGGGTTGGGGATCTGCAATGGCTGTCAGATGCTGTCCAATCTGCACGAACTGATCGCCGGAACGGAACTGTGGCCACGCTTCGTCCGCAACCGGGTCGAGCAGTTCGAGGCGCGGCTGAGTCTGGTCGAAGTACTGCCGTCGCCGTCGCTGTTCCTGCGCGGCATGGAAGGTTCGCGCTTGCCCATCGCGGTGGCCCACGGCGAGGGCCGCGCCGAATTCCGGGATGACGGTGGGCCGGGCGCGGCGCTGGCGGCTGGGCTGGTGGCGTTGCGCTTCGTGGATCACCGTGGCCGATCCGCCGAGACTTATCCGGCCAATCCCAATGGTTCGCCGGGCGGCATTACCGGCCTGAGCAGCCGCGACGGGCGTTTCACCATCCTGATGCCGCATCCGGAGCGGGTGTTCCGCGCGGTGCAATACTCCTGGCGGCCCGACGGCTGGGGCGAGGATGGGCCATGGTTGCGCTTGTTCCGCAACGCCCGGCGCTGGCTGGGATAATGAATTCGGCTTGAACCCTCCCGAAATCTTCCACGAGACATGCGACCGATGACTGAATTGACCACGCCGTATTACCTGATCGATGAAAATAAACTACAGAAGAACCTGAAGATCATCCAGCAGGTGCGTGAAATTTCAGGGGCAAAGTCCGTTCTGGCGCTGAAATGCTTTTCAACCTGGTCTGTATTTGATCTCATGCGGCAATACTTGGACGGAACCACGAGCAGCTCTCTGTTTGAGGCCAGGCTGGGGTATGAAAAATTCGGAAAGGAAGTTCATGCCTATAGCGTTGGGTTTTCCGCGAAAGATATTAAAGCCGTCAGGAAGTTCGCCGATAAAATTATTTTTAATTCGATATCCCAGCTTACCACGCATCACGACGCCGTTTGTGGAATGAAACTGGGATTGAGGGTCAATCCAGGAATCAGTTATTCGCATTTTGATCTTGCCGATCCGGCCAGAAAATATTCAAGATTGGGTGTTTCCGATAGAAACGAAATCATGAAAATAGCCTCGCTCCTGAGCGGGGTGATGTTTCATTTCAATTGCGAAAACGACGACGTTGAGAATATTTGCACGGCCATCGATTTTATTAGCAAAAATTATGGAACATTGCTTGAGAAGCTGGAGTGGGTTAGCCTTGGCGGTGGTCTTTTTTTTACCAAGGATGAGTATCCACTGGATAAATTCTGTGAAAAATTGAAGAACTTCAGTGAAAAATTTGACGTTCGGGTCTATCTGGAGCCGGGCGAGGCGGCGATCACCGGTTGCGCGGAACTGGTGACCACGGTGCTGGACGTTATACACAATGAAATCGACATCGCGATTGTCGATGCCTCCGTTGAGGCCCACATGCTGGACCATCTGATCTATCACACCACCCCGAGGATTGCATCTCCCAAACCGGGACCTCACCGAATGATGATCGCCGGTCGGACCTGTCTCGCGGGTGACATATTCGGCGAGTATAATCTGAAGACCCGCCTGGAAATCGGCAGTGAGGTCCGCATCGCGGACGCCGCCGGATACACGATGGTGAAGAAAAACTGGTTCAACGGACTGCCCATGCCATCCATCGTCGTGCATAGGCTGGACGGAACCGTGGAAAGGATTCGAAAATTCGGATACAAGGATTTCAAACGCAGTCTTTCGTGAGTAAGGAAGAAAATCGATATGAAGACGAATGTATTGATTATTGGCGCTGGTGGGGTCGCCCATGTGGCGGCTCACAAGGCTGCGATGAACAACGATGTGCTTGGCGATATCTGCATCGCCTCGCGGACGCTATCGAAATGTGATGAAATCATTGAAAGCGTCAAGCGGAAGAAGCATATCAAGGATTCCACGAGGAGACTGTACTCACGGCAACTCGACGCTCTCGACATTCCGGCAACCGTGAAGCTGATTAACGAGACGAATACCGGGATTGTGATCAATCTTGGCAACGCATTCATCAACATGTCGGTTTTGGAAGCCTGCCTTGAAACCGGAGCGGTCTATATCGATACCGCGATCCACGAGGAGCCGGACAAGGTTTGCGAAACCCCGCCCTGGTATGCGAATTACGAGTGGAAGCGTAAAGACCGCTGTGCGGAAAAGGGACTGACCGCCATCCTGGGCGCGGGCTTTGACCCAGGTGTGGTCAATGCCTACTGCGCATTGGCGGCGAAGCGCTATTTCGACCAGATCGATACCATTGATATCTTGGACGTCAACGCCGGTAGCCACGGCAAGTATTTCGCCACCAACTTCGACCCGGAGATCAATTTTCGCGAGTTTATCAAGGTCTGGACCTGGATCGACCGCCAGTGGCGAGAGTATCCCACGCATTCCGTCAAACGCACCTACGACTTCCCGGTGGTTGGTCCCTGTCCCATCTACCTGAACGGGCACGACGAATTACACTCGCTGTCCAAGAACATCGACGCGAACAGCATTCGTTTCTGGATGGGATTTGGCGACCACTACATCAACGTCTTCACCGTACTCCGCACCCTCGGCTTCCTTTCGCATCTACCGGTGACCCTGACCACGGGCCAAGAGGTAGTGCCACTCAAGGTCGTCAAGGCGCTCCTGCCCGATCCCCAGACACTCGCTCCGGGCTACACTGGCAAGACCTGCATCGGCAATGTCGTCAAGGGCTGGAAAGACGGAAGGAAGAGAGAGGTCTTCATCTATCAGGTCTCGGATCATAAGCGGTGCTTCGAAGAAGTCGAGTCGCAGGGTATCAGCTACACCGCCGGCGTTCCTCCGGTCGCGGCGGCCATGCTCGTGGCCCAGGGCGTCTGGAATCCGAAAACGATGGTGAATGTCGAGGAACTCGATCCGGAGCCGTTCATCGCCATTCTGGATCGGATTGGTCTGCCGACAGACGTCAAGGAGATTGAACCCGGTGGCAAAGAGTCGTTCGACGGCACGGTCAGGGAATTGGAAAAAGAACTGGCGGAATCGACCGCGACGGTTACGGTCTCGGCGGCCAATCCAATGATCGCCTTGGCGCCCAGGCCAGTGACTGGAACCGAAAGGCTAAGGGAAGCCGACCAGATTAAAAATTAATATTGCCGTGAGCATTGTCCGGAAAAGGCTATTCAATCCACGCAAGGCTGAATGGCCTTTTCTGGTTTCAGGTGATTGAATTTCCTATCCTTCAATGAGGAAAAAGTATGCCTCTTAATTACTACTCTCCTGCTGAATGGGAAAAAGTTATAACATTCTCCGCAACAAAAGAGACGCCATTTTTAATCGTGCTGCTGGACGGGATTCGGCAAAAATTCGAGGAATTCCGCGTAAATTTTCCTAGCGCCAAAATTTATTATGCGGTCAAGGCGAATCCTGGCGATGAATTATTAGCCTTGCTACGGGATCTCGGTTCCTGTTTCGATATCGCCTCGATTTATGAACTCGATAAAGTACTCAAGCTCGGGGTGTCTCCAGACCGGGTAAGTTTTGGTAATACCATCAAAAAAGCCCGACACGTCCGCGAAGCCTACGATAAGGGGGTCAGGCTCTTCGCGAGCGACTGCGAGGCGGATGTTCGCAATCTTGCCAGGGAAGCTCCCGGTTCACGGGTCTTTTTTCGCTTGTTGATGGACGCCGTCACCTCCGATTCCGACTGGCCGCTGTCGCGGAAATTCGGTTGCCAACCGCGTATGCTAACGGAACTCGTTTCATTGGCCGCCGATTTGGGACTGGACCCGTATGGCATTTCGTTTCATGTGGGTTCGCAGCAACGCGAAATCCAGGCTTGGGATACGGCGATTGCCCAGGCGCACTCCCTGTTCAAGTTGATGGAGGAAAAAAAGATCCATCTGAAGGCAATGAACATGGGCGGGGGTTTTCCAGCGGATTATCTGATTAAATCCAACCCGCTTTCGGTGTATGCGGAAGAAATCAACCGCTACATTGGCTCGTATTTCGGTAACTCCATCCCGGAAATTTACCTCGAGCCAGGCCGTGGACTGGTGGGCGATGCTGGCGTACTGGTCAGCGAAGTAGTCCTGATTTCCAAAAAGTCCAAAACCGATTTGAAACGCTGGGTTTATACCGATGTCGGCATCTTCAACGGTCTGATGGAAACGATAGATGAATCCATCAAATACCCGGTCTATACCGGAAAAGATGGCGAAACCGGGGATGTAATCATGGCCGGGCCAACCTGCGACAGTTTGGATATCATCTATGAACATTTTAAATATCAGCTTCCGTTGTCGCTGGCCATCGGCGACCGGATCTACTGGCTGTCCACCGGCGCGTATACCGCCTCCTACAGTTCCGTTGAGTTCAATGGCTTTCCGCCGCTGACGACCTACTATTTGTAAGATGGGATTCGCCTGAACTCTGGGCGTCTCAATGCTTCCACGGTCGAGGAGAACATCATGCCCAAGGCAATTCGCATTCATCAGTACGGTGGTCCAGAAGTGCTGCGCTGGGAAGAGGTCGAAGTCGGCGATCCCGGCCCTGGTCAGCTTCGGGTGCGCCAGGCCGCCGTTGGTCTCAACTACATCGACGTCTATCACCGCACCGGCCTGTATCCGCTACCATCGCTGCCCTGGACCCTGGGCATGGAAGGCGCGGGCCGGGTGGAGGCGGTCGGCGAGGGTGTCAGCGAATTCAAGATTGGCGACCGGGTAGCGTATGCCAGCCCGCCGGTTGGGGCTTACGCCGAGGTCCGGCTCATTCCCGCCGACCGGGTGGTGGCCTTGCCCGATGCCATCGACGACCGCATCGCCGCCGCCATGATGTTGCAAGGCATGACCGCCCAATACCTGCTGCGGCGCACCTACCGGGTGCAACCTGGCGACGCCATCCTGCTGCACGCCGCCGCCGGCGGGGTCGGGCTGATCGCCAGCCAGTGGGCGCGACATCTGGGCGCGACCGTGATCGGCACGGTGGGCAGCGACGAGAAGGCCGAACTGGCTCGCGCCCACGGCTGCCATCACGTCATCGTCTACAGCCGCGAAAACTTCGTCGAACGGGTGCGCGAGATCACCGGTGGCCAAGGCGTGGCGGCGGTTTACGATTCAGTCGGTCAGGCGACCTTCATGGGCTCCCTGGACTGTTTGCGCCCGTTGGGGATGATGGTCAGCTTCGGCAATGCCTCGGGGCCGGTCCCGCCATTCGAGCCAGGAATTCTGGCCGCCAAGGGGTCGCTGTTCCTGACCCGCCCCGTCTTGATGACCTACACCGCCCAGCGACCGGATTTGCTGGCCAGCGCCGCCGAACTGTTCGAAGTTGTGGCGAGCGGGGCGGTGAAAATCGAGGTGCGGCAAACCTACCCCTTGGCCGAGGCCGCCCAGGCGCACCGCGATCTGGAAGCGCGGCGGACGACCGGCTCCACCGTGCTGTTGCCCTGAAGCACCCGCGCCATGCATGAACTGTCGTTGTGCATGGAACTGATTCGCGTCATCGAGGACCAGTCCCGTCGCCAGCCTTTCCGCCGAGCGCGCGTGGTTCGGCTGGCAGTGGGCGCGCTGGCCGGGGTCGAGGTCGAGGCGCTGCGTTTCGGGTTCGCGGTGGCGGCGCGGGGCACGCTGGCCGAGGACGCCGTGTTGGAGATCGAGCAACCCCCCGGCCAGGCCGCCTGTCTGGATTGCGGCGCGGTGGTGGAAGTGCGCGACCGCGAGGAGCCTTGTCCCCACTGCGGGGGTTATTTCCTGCGAGTACGCGGCGGCGCGGAACTGCGGGTTGTGGAGTTGGAAGTCGAGTAGCCGGGGTGGAACACGGCGGAATCGAGGCGGTTTCCGACCCGGATCTTGTCACCAAGGGCGGCGCTATCCGGGTTGCTGGCGTTTTTCCAGGTTCTATCCCGCTGCGTTCTTCCTGGCCTTCTGGCGTTGCAGGATGTTCTTGATCAGGGAGCGCTGCGCCGCCCGGGGCGCTTCCATGAGCGCCCTGACGTGCGCCGCCACGCTGGCCGCCAGCGCCGGCAGGCTGTAACCCCCTTCCAGGGCCGACACTACCCGGCCCTCGCAGCACTCCGCCGCGACCGCCAGAATCTGCTGGGTCAGCCAGGCGTAATCGTCCTCGTTGAAATTCAATTCCGCCAGCGGGTCCATGTAATGGGCGTCGAAGCCGGCCGAAATCAGGATTAATTGCGGCTGGAAGTCCCGCAGCGCCGGTTCGATCTCGTACCGCCAGGCATGGTGGAGGTCGGTCGAACCGCTGCCGGCTAGCAGCGGGACGTTGATGATGTTGCCGACCCCGCGTTCGTCGCGGCGGCCGGTGCCTGGATAGATGTAGGCCTGGTGGGTGGAAATGTAGAGATAGCCGGGGTCGCGTTCGAAGGCCGCCTGGGTACCGTTGCCGTGATGTACGTCGAAATCAATGATCGCCACCCGTTCCAGGCCGTGAGCGGCGCGGGCGTGGGCGGCGCCGATGGCGACGTTGCCGAACAGGCAAAAGCCCATGGCCTGGTTCGGTTCGGCGTGATGGCCGGGCGGACGAATGGCGCAGAAGGCGTTGCTGGCTTCCCGCTTCAGGATGGCGTCCACCGCCGCGCACACCGCGCCGGCCGCGCGCAGGGCAGCCTCGCCCGATTGCGGCGACAGGATGGTGTCGCCGTCGAGCGCGACGTTGCCCTGCTTGGGGACGCGGGCCAGGGTGCGCTCGACATGGGCTGGCGGGTGGATGCGGGTCAGTTGTTCGAGGGTGGCTTGCGGAGCGTCCCGCCATTCCAGGGCGGCGAACGGCGAGGTTCGCAGGGTGTTGAGGATCGCGGTCAGCCGGGCCGGGCATTCCGGATGGCCGAAGCCGGTGTCGTGCTCCAGACAGGCCGGATGGGTATAGAGCAGGGTGGTCATGAGGGCGAATCCTCGTGAAGCGGGATTTCGTGTTTGATCGTGGCTCGGCGCAGCGCCTTCAGCACGTCCTCGCGGGCAATGATGCCGACCAGCCGGCCGTCCTCCACCACCGGCAGGCTTTTGGTACGCATCTCCACCAGTTTTTGCAGCAGGCGGCTGAGTGGCAGGCGCGGCTCGACGCTGACCGGATCGTGGGTCATCACCGTCTCGGCGGGTTGCTCCATGATCGTGTCGTAGTGTGGAACCATCGCGTGGGCATCGAGGCTGAACGCCTTGAGCAGATCGAACTTGGTCAGGATGCCGAGCAGATGGCGCTGGTCGTCCACCACCGGCACCCCGTTGAAGTCGTGGCTCTCGAACAGTTCCTCGACCTCTTTCAACCGGGTTTGGGGGCTGATGGCGATGGGATCGGCGGTCATGGCATCGCGGACTTCATACTTCAGGAACTCGTACACTTACCTAACCTCTCGGATTGCTGATGAATTTTTCGTGCTGTCTGGGATCGCTGTCGCCAGTATCCCATTGCGCCGTCTGGGGCGCTGGGTCAAGCGGGGGGGGCTACCGCCGGCGAATCCCGGTATTCCAAATCGCGCGGGTGGTAGCGCGTTGTGCGGCAGCCTGATCCTGTTCCGCCTTGACCTTGGCGCGCTCAATATTCAACCCCTCCTGTCGCTGGGCTTCTTCGTTGTCCGCCTTGGCTTTCTCGGCCCAGTGCTTGTCACGCTCGCCCATGTAGGCTTTGGCATCATCACTGAGACCGGACCCGGCACCGGTGGGGATCGGCTTGACCGCCATCGTTTCGCCGCCACCCGTGGGCGAGCAGGGCATTTGCTGGATGTTGACGTACCCATCGGGACGCGGGCACTTGTAGATCGTCTGGCCGAACGCGGGGGACATGGCCAGCGTCAAGAGCAAACTCAATGTCATGTGGTTCATCGCTTTACTCCTCTCTGGGGTGGTGTGGTTGAAACGCTGTCGCCAGATTGTCGCCAGCGCCTGACGGGGCGTGTCTGGCAGTGGGCATCAGCG
The DNA here is from genome assembly GCA_049290615.1 of Candidatus Contendibacter sp. GTDB lineage: Bacteria > Pseudomonadota > Gammaproteobacteria > Competibacterales > Competibacteraceae > Contendibacter. The sequence continues at coordinate 32,306 of JBATNZ010000283.1, read as the reverse complement.
GCGGTTTTTGGCTGTATTTGGCGAAGGAAACCGATCATATAAGTTGTAAATCAATAAGTTAGTGGCTTCCGAGTCCTGCTTCAGGAATTCGTGCATGGTGGGGTAGTCCTCGGTTGTCGGACTGTCCAATGATAAGCGAAGGGCTAGGCGGGCTGCTTGAAGCCACCGTTTGCGATACCATCAACGGGTTCCGGCACTCGCCGCAGCGCCGCTTCCAGCACCTCCACGCCCGCGCCGCGCCGGTGGGCCTGTTCGCTGAGATGGCGCCGCCAGGCTCGTGCGCCCGGCATGCCCTGAAACAGGCCCAGAACATGCCGGGTCATGCAGTGCAGGGGCGTTCCCCGCCGTAATTGAGCTTCCACGTAAGGTAGAAAAGCCCCGATAACTCGGTGGTGGCTCGGCGGAGGTGCGCTGGAACCGAAAAACCGCCGGTCTACGTCGGCTAGCACATAAGGATTTTCGTAAGCAGCGCGGCCGATCATCACTCCATCGACCCGTCGCAACTGGTCCGCGATTTGATCCAGGTCACTTAGCCCGCCGTTGAGAATGATCGTCAGACCGGGAAAATCCCGCTTCAGGCGGTGGACCACCTCGTAGCGCAGCGGTGGGATTTCCCGGTTTTCCCTCGGACTCAGGCCATTCAGCCAAGCCTTGCGGGCGTGGACGATGAACACCTTGCAACCGCCGCCGGCGACCCGGCCGACGAAGTCCGTGAGTGCTTCGTAGGAATCGCGGTTGTCGATGCCGATGCGAGTTTTCACCGTGACCGGCAGGTCCACCGCCGCCCGCATCGCCGCCACGCATTCGGCGACCAGATCCGGTTCCGCCATCAGGCAGGCGCCGAACCGGCCCGATTGCACCCGGTCGCTGGGACAGCCGACGTTCAGGTTCACCTCGTCGTAGCCGAAGTCGGCGGCGACGCGGGCGGCTCGGGCCAGTTCGCCGGGATCGCTGCCGCCCAGTTGCAGCGCCAGCGGATGCTCGGCGGGATCGTGGGCCAGCAACCGCTCTCGATCCCCGCGCAGCACCGCGCCGGTGGTGACCATCTCCGTGTACAACAGGGCATGCCGGCTCAGCAACCGTAAAAAATACCGACAGTGCCGGTCGGTCCAGTCCAGCATCGGCGCGACGGCGATCCGGCGGTCGAAGAGCCTCATTGGCGGTTGGCGAACAACTCGGTGAAGAACTGCCGCATCGCCGCCCAGGAACGGGCATCGGCGGCGGCGTTATAGGCGGCGCCCTTGCTGTTATCGCCGCCGTTGGCGGGATTGGTGAAGCCGTGGACCGCGCCGCCGTAGGCGATCAACTGCCAGTCCACCTTGGCCGCGCGCATTTCTTGCTCGAACGCCGCCACTTGTTCGGCCGGCACGTAGGGATCGTCGGCCCCGTGTAGCGCCAGCACCTTGGCGCGGATGTTTTTGGCGTCCTGGGGCATGGGCGTATCGAGGTTGCCGTGGAAGCTGACCACGCCGGCGACCTCGGCGCCGCCGCGCGCCAGTTCCAGCACGGCGCCGCCGCCGAAGCAGTAACCGATGGCGGCGACCTTATCTCCCGCCACGCCCGGTTGCGCCTTGAGCGTCGCCAGACCGGCGGCGGCCCGCGCCCGCAACAGCGCCCGATCCTTCTTGTACAAACCGGCCAGCGCGCCCGCTTCCTTGGTATCGGCGGCGATCTTGCCGTCGCCGTAGATGTCGGCGGCGAAGGCGACGTAGCCCAGTTCCGCCAGTTGATCGGCGCGGCGCTTGGCATAATCGTTCAGTCCCATCCATTCATGCACAACCAGCACGCCCGGCAGCGGCCCCTTGGCGTCCTTGGGATAGGCCAGATAACCGACCAGCCGGGCATCGCCCTGCCGGTACTCAACGATTTTGGTTTCGATGGCGGCCTGGACCAGGGTGGGCGCCAGCCCGCTCAACAACAGCAACAGCAACGCACGCAACATCGTTGGATCCTCATGGTGGTGAATGACAGGGATTTGGAGTCGGTCCGTATGGCGGTAAGTTCCCGCCGCCATGCGTTCAGCGTAGCGCCTTGACCGCTTCCCGAATCAACTCGGGTCCACGATAAATAAAGCCGGTATATAACTGCACCAGGCTGGCGCCAGCGGCGATCTTGGCGGCGGCGTCGGCCCCGCTCAGAATGCCACCGACGGCAATGATCGGCAGCTTGCCTTCCAGAATCTCCCGCAACTGCCCGACGACGGCGGTGGAGCGGGTCAGCAGCGGCGCGCCGCTCAGCCCGCCGGCTTCTCCGGCGTGAGGCAGGTGTTCCACCCCGACGCGGGAAAACGTGGTATTGGTGGCGATGACGGCATCCAACTCGTGCCGGACCAGCGCCTGGCCCACGGTCGGCAGGTCGGCGTCGGCGATGTCCGGGGCGATCTTGAGCGCCAGCGGCACGTAGCGACCGTGGTCGGCCGTCAGTCGGGCCTGCTCGGTTTTCAGGACGTCCAGTAGCCGATCCAGCGTCGCGCCATATTGCAGGTCGCGCAATCCCGGAGTATTGGGCGAGGAGATGTTGACCGCGACGTAGCTGGCCCAGGGATAGACCTTGCGCAAGCCGAGCAGGTAATCGTCGGCGGCGCGCTCGACCGGAGTATCGGCGTTCTTGCCGATGTTGATGCCCAGCACGCCCTTGCCGTCGGTGCGGCGCACCCGCTCCACCAGCCGATCCACGCCCTGGTTGTTGAAGCCCATCCGGTTGATCAACGCCTGGGCGCGCGGCAGGCGGAACATCCGGGGCTTGGGATTGCCGGGCTGGGGGCGTGGGGTGACGGTGCCGATCTCGACGAACCCAAATCCCAGCGCCCGCCAAATGGCGATGCACTCGCCATCCTTGTCCAGCCCCGCCGCCAGGCCGACCGGATTGGGGAACTCGAGGCCCATGACCCGGCGCGGCGCGTTGGGGATGCCGAACGCGGTGATTCGGGCCAGCATGTCGACGCCCGGCAAGCGCAGCAGCGTCCGGGTCCAGTCATGAGCTGTTTCAGGGTCCAGTTGGAACAATAGCGCGCGGAATAGAGAGTAGTAGTCCATGAGAGATCCCAAGTGCGTGAGAGAATCGTGCGTTCACCGGTAGTCTATCCATCATCAGTCGTTGAATAGTGACAGTAGGCAACAATCCTGATATTGTGAGTCCCGAATTTGTCATGTATTAAGATTTAAAGCACCTTGAATGACGACAAAACCCATGGCTTAATAGCCGTGAATGTCACGTGGAGCACTAGGCTGCTAGCCAGGGGAGCCACTTTTTCAATATGGCGGGCAACTCACGATGACCACCATCGGATCCAACGATCACAAGACCGGCGCCACCGGTCGTTGTCAGGCGCGAGGGTCCGCACCGTTTAAACATACAACGCTTGGAGCCGCGGGGCTGCGAAGCCCAAGCGGATAAGCAAACTGGCCGCAGGTAGAAAATAATGCGCAAGCTGTTGATTTTAAGTACATCCACCGTCGATGATGAAGTCGTCCAGAAAATCTCCGCGGCGGATTGGGAAGTCTCCTGTGCTCAGGACTCGAGTCAGGCCCGGATTCTGTTGACCGAACAGTCGTTCCGGGTCGGCCTGGCGCTACTGTTCAGTTGCGAGCCGGAACGGTCCATCCAGTGGGTTGTCGATCTGATGCTGGCCCGCCGCAAGATGCAGTGGATCATCGCGCTGCCGCGACCCTGCGTGGAGCGCAAGTCGCTGTCCAGCCTCATCGCCGAGCGGTGCTACGATTATCACACGCTACCCATTGATGCCCAGCGCCTGACGGTCACGTTGGGTCATGCCTACGGCATGACCGAACTGGCCGAGACTAATCTGCGCCAGCAGCGCGAGACCGAGGCCCAGTATGGCCTGATCGGCAGCAGCGCGGCGATGCAGACCCTGTTCCGGGGTATCCAGAAAGCGGCCGAAGTGGATGTGCCGGTCCTGATCACCGGTGAAATCGGCACCGGCAGGGAGCAGGTAGCGCGGGCGATCCATGAAAACTCGTCACGGGCGGCCGCGCCATTCGTGGTGGTCGGCTGCGAGGCCATGACGTCCGATCTCACCCAGTCCGAGTTGTTCGGGCATGAGAAGGGTGCGTTCGCGGGCGCCAGCGAGCGCCGGATCGGTCAGATCGAGGCGGCCGCTGGCGGGACGCTGTTTCTGGACGAAGTCGGCAATCTCGGGCCGGAAGCGCAGACCAACCTGCTGCGCTTCCTGGAAGAAAAGAAGATTCGGCGGCTCGGCGGCACCAAACCGATTCCCGCCAATGTCCGGGTAATTGCCACCACCAACACCAATATCGAGCAGGCGATGCGCGAGGGTCGTTTTCGCGAGGACTTGTTTTATCGCCTGAACGTCCTGCACTTGCGGGCACCCACGCTGCGCGAGCGCCGGGGCGATGTGGAACTGCTGGCCCGCTATTTCTTCAACAAGTTTTCCGCCGAGGTCAAAACGGTCGCCAAGGGATTCAACCGGGACGCGATGGAGGTTATCAATCGCTATGACTGGCCTGGCAACATCCGTGAACTGATGAACCGGGTGCGCCGCGCGGTGCTGATGAGCGAGGGACCGTATATCTCGCCCGGTGACCTGGAACTGGAGCGGCGCATGCTGGGGCGGGGCTTCGTAACGTTGGACGAGGCGCGGATGGCGGCCGACCGCGAGGTGATTCAAGCCACGCTGTTGCGCACCCGCTTCAACATCGCCCGCGCCGCCCAGGAGTTAAGCGTATCGCGCATGACGTTGTACCGGTTGATGGAGAAGTACGACATCCGGCGCGATAACCTCTGAGCGCCTCGCACGGGGAGCGAAAACGCCGGCCCGCGCTGGCGTTTTGCGGTTTGGGCTTGGACCGTGGGTTTCGGCCGTAAACGGCCTTGGGTAGCATCGCGGACGCATGGCAACGCCTTTTGAACCCCAGTCCTTTCTGAAAACCCTTGTTGCTCTGCCCGGTGTTTACCGGATGCTGGACGAGCGTGGCGCGGTGCTTTACGTCGGCAAGGCCCGCAACCTGCGGCGGCGGGTGTCGAGCTACTTTCGGGAAAACCAGTCCTCCGCCAAGACGCGCAGCCTGGTCGCGCGGATCCAGGCGGTCGAGGTCACGGTCACCCATACCGAGACCGAGGCGCTGATCCTGGAAAGCCGGCTGATCAAGGAACTCCAGCCGCGCTACAATATTCTGCTGCGCGATGACAAGGGTTATCCCTACATCCATGTCGCCGATGGCGATTTCCCCCGTCTGGCGCTGTATCGTGGCGTCAAGCGCGCGCTGGGGCGCTACTTCGGGCCGTATCCCCACGCCAGCGCCGTCCGCGATACCCTGGATCTGCTGCAGAAGGTGTTCCGGCTGCGCTCGTGCGAGGATTCATTTTTTCGCGCCAGGAGTCGGCCCTGTCTGCAATATCAGATCAAGCGCTGCACCGCACCCTGCGTCGGCCTGATCAACCGCGAGGGTTACCAGCGCCAGTTACGCGACGCCATCCTGTTTCTGGAAGGCCGCGGCGGACAGGTGATCGACGACCTGGCGCGGCGCATGGAGGCGGAGGCGGCGGCGCTGAATTTCGAGGAAGCGGCGGTCTATCGCGATCAAATCGTCGAATTGCGCCAGATCCAGCAGCGCCAGCATGTCGAAGGCGAAAGCGGCGATCTGGATGTGGTGGCCGGGGTGGCGCGCGGCGGCGCGGCTTGCGTGCAAGTCTTCATGTTTCGCGGCGGGCGGCTGCTGGGCAACAAGGCGTTCTTTCCGCGCCTGCCCGAAGACGAGGACGCCAGTGTGGTGCTCGGCGCGTTCCTGGGCCAGTATTACTTGGATCGGGAGATTCCCGCCGAACTACTGGTCAGCCACGAGCTGGCGGACGCCGCGCTGCTGGCCCAGGCCTTCCAGGATCGTGTCGGTCGGCGGGTCGCCATCGTCGCCCATCCACGCGGCGAGCGCGCCCGCTGGCTGGATCTGGCGCGGCGCAATGCCGAGCACGCCTTGGCCGCGCGCCTGTCCAGTCAATCCGGGATGCGCCAGCGATTGGAGGCGTTGCAGGACGCGCTGGGGTTGGAGAGCGAGCTGAGCCGGCTGGAGTGTTTCGACATCAGCCATACCCAGGGCGAGGCCACGGTCGCGGCCTGCGTGGTATTCGGCGCGGAGGGACCGCTCAAGACCGACTATCGCCGCTACAATATCGAGGGCATCACGCCGGGCGACGACTACGCGGCTCTGCGGCAGGCGTTGACCCGGCGCTATACCCGCCTGCGGGAGGAAGAGGGCCGCCTGCCCGATGTGCTATTCATCGACGGCGGCAAGGGGCAGTTGGCCCAGGCGCGCGCGGTGCTGGAGGAGTTGCAGGTAGTCGGGGTGACGGCGGTCGGCATCGCCAAGGGACCCGAGCGCAAGCCGGGGCTGGAAACGCTGTTCTTGTCCGGGGAAAACCACCCCTTTATACTGCCCGCCGATTCGGCTGCTCTGCATCTGGCGCAGCAGATCCGCGACGAGGCCCATCGCTTCGCCATCACCGGCCATCGCCAGCGCCGGGCCAAGGCCCGCGCGACGTCGGTCCTCGAACACATTCCCGGCATTGGTCCCAAGCGCCGACAGGCCTTGCTCCGGCAATTCGGCGGCGTAAAGCAGCTTGCGCGGACCGGCGTCGAGGATATTGCCGGCGTGGACGGCATCAACGCCGAGTTGGCGCAACGGATTTATGACGCCTTTCATGGCGAAGCTTGATCGCCCGTCGAACCCATGCAACTGAATCTGCCCACCCTGCTGACCCTGCTGCGCATCGCGTTGATCCCGGTGTTTGTGGGCGCGTTTTTCCTGCCGTTTCACAGCGCCAACGTATTGTGCGCGGCGCTGTTTGGGCTGGCGGCGCTCACCGATTGGCTGGATGGCTATCTGGCGCGGCGGTTCGATCAGATCTCGGCCTTCGGCGCGTTTCTGGATCCGGTGGCGGACAAGCTGATGGTCGCCGCGGCGCTGGTGCTGCTGGTGCAGGCGATTCCCACGCCGTGGATGGCGGTGGCGGCGGTGATCATCATCGGCCGCGAGATCGCGATTTCGGCGCTGCGCGAGTGGATGGCGCAGATCGGCAACCATGGCCGGGTGGCGGTATCCATGGTCGGCAAGCTCAAGACCACCGCCCAGATGGTCGCCGTGTTGCTGCTGCTGTATCGGGAGCCGCTGGGCGGTTTCCCAACGCTCGATGTGGGGTTGGGGCTATTGCTGATCGCGGCGGCACTGACGCTCTGGTCCATGCTGCACTATCTGCTGGCGGCGTGGCCGGCGTTCCGACAGGACGAGCAAGGTCGAAAGGCTTGACGGACTGGTTTTTTACGCTAAAATTACCAATCTACATGCAGCGGGAATAGCTCAGTTGGTAGAGCACAACCTTGCCAAGGTTGGGGTCGCGAGTTCGAGTCTCGTTTCCCGCTCCAAATTCCCAAGCCTCGATTCTTCGGGGTTTTTTTATGCTTCCGGCGGTTCGCGGACCGGGAGTTCCCATCACTGGGCTAGGTGGCAGAGTGGTCATGCAGCGGCCTGCAAAGCCGTGGACGCCGGTTCGATTCCGACCCTAGCCTCCAAATACGATTCATCGACGTTTTTCCATGTCGGAAGCCCGCCTAAGCGCGGGTTTTTCCCTCCTGCGGCGTGGCCCGGTCGTTTAACGGCAGCACTGAAATAAGGAGCGATCATGGCGATATCGTCGCGCCAGGTAGCGGACCGTGTTCACCTAATTACCATGAGTGGACTATTAACCTGGGCCGAATTTGAGGCTTTTCTAACCCAAGCCGAAACCGAGGATGTCTTTGCGTCCGGAAAGGTTAGGATATTGATCCAGTTGGAGAATTTCCATGGATGGGAACCCGGCGAGCAATGGGGCGATGTCAGTTTTTTATTCAGACACGACAAGGACATCGAAAGAATCGCGGTTGTGAGCGAACCGCGCTGGCGAGACGAAATGCTGATGTTTCTATTCGCCGATTACCGGCAAGCCGAAGCGCGGTTCTTTCCCGAGACCGATTTGGAACCGGCGCGCGCCTGGCTCATGAACTAAGCAGCAATTGGGTGTAACCAGCCGAGCGGGCTCAGGCGACAAGGCGAAGCTCGGGCGGATTGGGGTTGGACCGGGCAGTTGGGATAGAGCCGGGAGGCGATCGGATAGCCGGCGGCGAGGTTGGCGCGTATGGGGTTAATCGGCTTGCGGTTCCGCGAGCCAGGCCAGCAACAGGGTATAGGCAATCGCGACCAGGGTCGGCCCCAGAAACACCCCGATCAGGCCATAGGCGAGCAAGCCGCCGATCACGCCGAGGAACACCAGCGTCAGCGGCATGCTCATACCGCGCGTAATCAACATCGGCCGAATAATGTTGTCCACGCCCCCCACCACGACCAGACCCCAGACTGCCATGAAGGCGGCCCAGCCGGTTTCGCCCTGCCCCCAATACAGCCATCCCGCTACGGCCAGCAGCGGCAGGGCCGCGCCGAACTGGGCGATGGCCAGCAGGAAACAGACGAAGGCGAACAGAATCGCCAGCGGCACCCCGACGATCAGCAGGCCGATCAGCGCCAGGCCCGCCTGAAGAAGAGCGGTCAGCACCACCCCGAGCGCCACGGCGCGGATGGCTTGCCGCGCCTGATCGCGGGCCTGGAGCGCCCGATCGCCACCGATGCGGTCGGCGAAACGCCGGGTCAGTTCATCCAGAGTTTCGCCATTCAGGTAAAACACCAGCACAAACACCACCACCAGCAGGAATTGGAGAAACAACGCGCCCGCCGCGCCCACTTGGCCGAGTAGCCAGCGTCCACTCGTCTGCACCGCCGGACCGAGCCGCGCCCGCAGGCCGGCGTCGCCACTGGCGGCGTCCCGCCAGGTTTGCGCCAGCCCCGAGCCCACTAACGGCAGTTCCCCCACCCAAGCCGGCGGATCGTCGGGAATTTTCTCGATTGCCGCCTTGGTATCGTAAAACAGCGTTTCGCCATGCTCGACGAGAGTGAAGATACCGGCCAGCAGCGGTCCGATGACGAAGCCAACCAGCACCACAGCCAGCACCAGCGCGCAAGCCGCCCGGTTCCAACGGAAGCGGCTTTGCAGCCAGGCCAGTCCCGGCCAAACCGTGATCACGATGAATGCGCTCCACAACATGCTGGGCAGAAACGGTCGCAGGATGTAGAGCACGGCCAGCAACAACGAACCGATGATCAGCAACCGCAGAGCGGTCCGCACCGGTTCGGAAATGACAGGCAGGGGATTAGCGGCGCTCATGGGGCGGATTCTCCGGGAAGGATTGAGTGGAGGCGAGTATTATTAATGTAATCGTCATTCACGCGAAAACAGGAATTCGATGATGCCTTTGCCGTCGATGACGGGGTAACCGGGCCGCTGCTTGCGGAAGGCCCGGCTCCGCGAGCTTGGAGGGCAGGTCATCCGCATGAAACTACCACACCATAGCCTTCATCCAGGAATTGCCGATGACCTTCACCGCCATCCCGGTCGCGCGGCGTCAGTTACCGTTGCACGTCCACATCGCTACGCTGTTCATCGTTCTGATCCTGCTGCTGGGCGGAGCAGTAATCTGGAACAACTATGCCGAGACCACCCGGCTGATGCTGCGAACAGCCGACGAGCGTTTTGAACGGATCGCCGATCAAACCGCCCGCCAACTTCAGATACTGGCCACGCCGGTCGCCATCACGGTCGATTTACTGGCTTGGCAGCGGCTGACCTTCGCCACTTCGCTGGCCGAACGCTTGGACAGCCTGGGTTATTTGCGCGAAGCGCTGGCGCAATCCGGGCATCTATCCGCTCTATTCATCGGTTATGACGATGGCGATTTTTTTCTGCTGCGATCGCTGCCGGAGAACTCGCCACTGCGCACGGGGTTCGCCGCTCCAGACTTGGCGCGCTATCTGGCGCAGAGCGTGGAACGCGATGACACGGGCGCCATCACCGCAACCTTTCTGTTTTTCGACGCCCATCTCAATGTACTCCGCCGCGACGCCAAACCCGACTATGTTTTCGACCCCCGTTCCCGCCCCTGGTATCAAATGGCGCGAACCCAGGCGGATCGAATTCGAACCGATCCCTACCTGTTCTTCACCACTGGCGAGGTGGGCATCACTCTGGCCCGTCGCGCTACCACTGGCATGGCGGTGGTGGGCGCCGATCTGACCTTGCGCGATCTCTCCGCCGTGTTGGCGGCCAGTCGCTTTTTCCCCAGCACTCAACTGGCGTTGTTCGACAACCACGGCCAAGTCATCGCTTATCCGGATGCCGCCCGCCTGCCGCACGATGACGGCGCGGGCAAACTGCGCCTGGCCACCCTTGCCGAACTCAGCGAACCGGTGCTGACCCATCTGGATCAGGATTGGCGCGATCCAGCGCAGCGCGCAGCGCGGCTGGACCCGGCGGGCTTCACCTTGGAAACCGGCGGCCAGATCTGGCGTGGGATGGTGAAAACCTTGCCGTTCCAGGGCGGGACGCCGTTATCACTGGCGCTGGCGGTATCCCAGAACGAGTTGCTGGCCGATACGGTGCGAATCCGTAATCAATCGGTCCTGATCGCAATCGCTCTGGTGCTGCTGGCGCTGCCGATCACTTGGCTGCTGGCGCACCGGATCGCCCGCCATCTGCAAAGCCTGGTCGGCGAGGCGGCCCGCATTCGTCGCTTCGAGTTTCACCAACCCATCGCGGTACGCTCGATCATCGCTGAGGTCAACCAACTGGCCCAGGCCATGGACCTGATGAAATCCACCATTCGTCGCTTTCTCGACATCGGATCGGCGTTGGCGGCGGAACGCCATTTTGAACGTCTGCTGGATCGGGTTCTGGCTGAAACCCTGGCGCTCGCTGAAGGTGATGTTGGCATCCTGTTTCTGGTGAGCGACGACGAGCGCGAACTGCGACCCGCCGCCGCCCGACTGCTGAACGCAACCGGAGCCGCGGCGGTAGACCGGCTGGCGGCCCTGTCCCTGACCGAATCACAGCCCCACCCGCTGGTTGAGGCCGCCCAAGCAACAGTACCTCAAATCAGGTCGCTAACGCCGGGCGAACCGCTGGCCGACTATCTGGCGCTGCTGTCCGATCCGCCGATTCAGCGCGCCGGGCAATTAATCGTCGTGCCATTGCGCAACCGTCAACAGGAATTGGTCGGCGTGTTGACCTTGCTCAAGGCGGGATCGGCCAGCAGCGGAAGTCACATCGCGCCGGAATTGCTCGCCTTTATTGCCGCGCTGTCCGGCACCTCAGCGGTTTCCATCGAAAATCAGCGGCTGTTGCAAGCGCAAAAAAACCTGTTCGAGGCGTTCATCCGGCTGCTCGCCGACGCCATCGACGCCAAGAGTCCCTACACCGGCGGTCACTGCGCCCGGGTGCCGGAACTGACCAAGTTGCTGGCCCAAGCGGCTTGCGCGGATCAAGCGGGAGTTTTTCAGGATTTCGCCCTGAGCGAGGCAGGATGGGAAGAACTGCATATCGCCTGCTGGCTGCACGACTGCGGCAAAATTACCACGCCCGAATATGTGGTGGACAAAGCCACCAAGCTGGAAGCCATCTACGACCGGATTCACGAGGTGCGAATGCGCTTCGAGGTGCTTAAGCGCGACGCCGAGATCGCCTGTTGGCGACAGATAGCCGACGGTGGCGACCGCGCTGCGCTTCAGACGCAACTCGACGCGGAATGGCGGACGCTCGATGACGATTTCGCTTTTGTCGCCCGCTGCAATCAGGGCGGCGAATTCATGGCGCCGGAATCGATCGCCCGGATCGAGCGCCTTGCCGAACGGACCTGGCTGCGCACCCTCGACGACCGTCTTGGCCTGTCGCACGAAGAGCGGACCCGCAAGGAACGCGCTCCGGCCCCGCCGCTACCGGCAATCGAACCGTTGCTGGCCGACAAGCCGGAGCACCGGTTTGAACGCGGCCCCCAGGACCGGATCGAGGCGGACAATCCCTGGGGATTCCGGCTAAACGTGCCGGAACTGCTCTACAACCGGGGCGAGATTCATAACCTGTGCGTCGCTCGCGGCACTCTGACCGAGGAAGAGCGTTACAAGATCAACGAGCATATCGTCCAAACGATCGTAATGCTGGCACGGCTACCGTTCCCCAAACCGCTGCGGCGAGTGCCGGAAATCGCGGGTGGCCATCACGAGAAAATGGACGGCAACGGTTATCCCAAGCGGTTGCGGCGCGAGCAGATGAGCGTACTGGCGCGGATGATGGCGATTGCTGACATCTTCGAGGCGCTGACCGCGATTGATCGGCCCTACAAGTCGGGCAAAACCCTGTCGGAGGCGCTGCGGATCATGGCCCGGATGTCCCAGGATCAGCATATTGACCCGGAACTGTTTGCGCTGTTTCTGCGCGCTGGCGTTTACCAGCAATACGCCGAACGTTTCCTGCGCCCCCAACAGATCGACACAGTCAGTATTGAGGACTATCTAGCGCCGGTGGCCTAAGAATCTGGTACGTGATATGCAACTTTTTAGGTTAAGCAACCACCAAACCGTCTAAATGCAACAGCTCGCGCCCCTGTTGAAGGTTGAGCCAAACGCCGATGGCATGGGCCAAGAGCTATTGAAACTAATCAAAAAAATTATTTTGGAACAAGTCTAGTGTTGAAAAAACGCATGGCGCGCCTCCGCGTTCCGGAAGCGCTGAGAAGTATGGCGGCCGCTCGAGCGGAGCGCGTGGCGGCCAGCATGGGGAGCGCGGCTTGCAAGCTACGGCAATCCATAGACGGAAATCTGGAACCTTGGCACACTTGACCCATGATCACCACTCTCCATAACGATCGCCTGCTCCGAGCGCTGCGTCGCGAACCGGTGGATTGCACCCCGGTCTGGCTGATGCGCCAGGCTGGCCGCTATCTGCCGGAATACCGCGCCGCCCGCGCCCGCGCCGGCCATTTCATGGCGCTGTGCCAGACCCCGGAACTGGCCTGCGAGGTGACTTTGCAGCCGCTGGAACGGTTTCCACTGGATGCGGCGATTCTGTTTTCCGACATCCTGACCATCCCCGACGCCATGGGCTTGGGGCTTTCCTTCAGCGAGGGCGAGGGTCCGCAATTCGCCCGGCCGCTGCGCTCGGCGGCGGACATCGCCCGGATCGGCGTTCCCGATCCAGAGGTGGAACTGCGCTATGTCATGGATGCGGTGCGGCTGATCCGCCGGGAACTGGCCGGGCGGGTTCCCCTGATCGGTTTCGCCGGCAGTCCGTGGACCCTGGCGACCTACATGGTTGAGGGCGGCTCCAGCAAAGATTATGCCATAATTAAGGGCCTGCTCTACAACCAGCCCGACGCGCTGCACCGCTTGCTGGCGGTGACCGCCCAGGCGGTCACCGCCTATCTGAATGCCCAAACAGCGGCCGGCGCGCAGGCGCTGATGGTATTCGACACCTGGGGCGGCATCCTCGCGCCGCGCGCCTATCGGGAATTTTCGCTGGCCTACATGGCGCGGATCGTCGCCGGGTTGACCCGCACGGCCGAGGGCCAGCCAGTCCCGGTAATTCTATTCACCAAGGGTGGCGGCGCCTGGCTGGAGGATATCGCCGCGACCGGCTGCGACGCGGTGGGCGTGGACTGGACCGTGGATCTGGGCGATGCCCGCCGGCGGGTGGGCGACCGGGTCGCGTTACAGGGCAATCTCGACCCCGCCGCGTTGTACGCCGCCCCCGACCGCATCCGCCAGCAGGTCGCGCAGGTACTCGCCGATTTTGGCCCTGGTTCAGGCCATGTATTCAATCTGGGCCACGGCATCCAGCCGGGGGTCGAACCGGACGCCATTCGGGCGCTGGTCGAAGCCGTGCATGAATTGAGCGCACCCTGCCACGCGGCCGCCAGATTGTGAGCGCGATGGAATGACGCGCATGGCGAATCCGCGGCCGGCCAGTGTTCGGACCTTGTCCTCCGGCGTCGTAGTGGTAAATTGGAATCACGACCACTACGACTACTTGCTGCTACGGGCCTACAATTACTGGGATTTTCCCAAGGGCGTGGTGGAAACGGCCGAATCGCCGCTGGAAGCGGCCGTGCGCGAAGTCGAAGAGGAAACGACGCTGACCGGCTTGCGATTCCGCTGGGGCGATGTGTACCGGGAAACCCATCCCTACAATCAGGGCCGCAAGGTGGCCCGCTACTACATTGCCGAGGCGCCGGACACCCAGGTGCGGCTGCCCGACAATCCGGAGTTGGGCCGACCGGAGCACAGCGAATACCGCTGGGTGGACCGCGCCGAGGCCTGGACCCTGCTAACCCCGCGCGTGCGGGCGATTCTGGAATGGACGGACAGCATCATCGCCCGGCCCGCGCGCCGGCGCTGAGTGGATAGCCGGACGCACTCACCACCCTCATCCTTTTGGAGATTCTTCGATGGCCCAGGACTACCAGCCCCTCCCGTTTCATCATCTGGACAGCGGCGCCAGCTACTTTCGCCCCCGGCAATCCCTGCCGGAGCATGTAGCCGCCGACGATCCCGCCCTGACGGTGATGACCGATCTCAGCCAAGTCACCGCCTACACCACCGAACTGACCACGCCATTGAGCAACGCGTTGGATACCATGATCAGGCGGGGGGTGCGGCTGCTGCTAACGCGCGATACCGACCGCCAGGTCGTCGGGCTGATCACCAGCCGCGACATTGAGGGCGAGAAACCGGCCCGAATTTTGGCCAAGGCCGGCGGCACCTGGGAGGATCTGCTGGTCGCCGACATCATGACCCTCCAACCCAAACTGCAGGTGCTACGGATGGAGGATGTGGTGAACGCGCGGGTGGGCGACATCATCGCCACCCTGCGCCAGGCTAATCGACAGCACGCGATGGTGGTGGATGCCGACCCCGAAACTGGCAAGCCGGCGGTGCGTGGCATCTTCTCGCTGTCGCAAATTGGCTTGCAGTTGGGGCTGGACATCGATCCCACCCAACAACCGACCACCTACGCCGACCTGGAGCGGGCGGGGATTGATTATCCGGTGGCGAACGCCGATTTACTGTCATAGCGCCTGGCCACACGGGACTTTCGTCTGATCCACCGGGCTCGAACTACCGCCGCGCCTCCAGCGTCTCCCGCAGCCGGCCAGTATCCACGTCCCCGGCGATCACCCCCCGTCCAAGATTGCGCAGCAGGATCAGCCGCGGACGGCCGTCCTGGACCTTTTTGTCCACCGCCATCAGGCGCAGGAAATCGGCTGGCGTCAGTTCTGGCGGCGGGTTCAACGGCAGGCGGGCGCGGGCCAGCAGCGCGCGCACCCGTTCGACCTGTCCCCAACTCAGCCAGCCCAGCCGCGCCGATAGATCGGCCGCCATGACCATCCCCGCCGCCACCGCCTCGCCGTGCAGCCACTCGCCGTAACCGACCCCGGTTTCAATGGCGTGGCCGAAGGTATGGCCGAGATTGAGCAGGGCGCGCTCGCCGGTCTCCCGTTCGTCGGCGGCAACGATTTCGGCCTTGTTGCGGCAAGAGCGTTCGATAGCCTCGCTCAGCGCGGCGGGTTCGCGCGCCAGCAGTGCTTCCAGGCTCGCCTCCAGCCAGTCCAGGAACGGGCGGTCGCGGATCAGCCCGTACTTGATCACTTCGGCCAGACCGGCGCTGAGTTCACGATCCGGCAGGGTGGCGAGGGTGTCGGTGTCGGCCAGCACGCAGCGCGGCTGATAAAACGCGCCGATCATGTTCTTGCCGAGCGGGTGGTTGACCGCGGTCTTGCCGCCCACCGAGGAATCGACCTGGGCCAGCAGGGTGGTGGGAATCTGGATAAAGTGGACGCCGCGCTGGTAGCAGGCCGCCGCGAAACCGGCCATGTCGCCGATGACCCCGCCGCCGAGGGCGATGATCGTGCAATGCCGGTCGAAACGGTGGTCGAGCAGGGCGGTGAAAATGTGGTTCAGCGTCTCCAGGGTTTTGTAGCGCTCGCCGTCGGGCAGGATCACCGCCTCGCACCGCAAGCCGGCCAGTGCGGCGCGGGCGCGCTCCAGATACAGCGGCGCGACCGTGGTGTTGCTGACCACCAGCGTCTGCCGGCCGGAAAGGTGGGGCCGCAGCAGATCGGCTTGCCCGAGCAGGCCGGGACCGATGTGGATGGGATAGCGGCGGTCGCCGAGTTCAACATGGAGTGTTTTCATGGAGCGGGAAATTCCAGTGATGGCTCAGGGCTGATGGAGTTCCGTCCGGTTCAGAATGTCGCGCGTCACCTGGCCGGGGGAACGGCCCTCGGTCGGGATCACGCAATCGGTCACGGCGCGGTAGAGCGGATCGCGCTGCGCGAACAGTTGCGCCAGCTTCGCCCGAGGATCGGCGGTTTGCAGCAGGGGACGATGGCTGTCGCCACGCGTGCGGCGGAGCTGTTCATCCACCGAGGCACACAGGTACACCACGAAACCGCGTCCGGCCAGACAACGGCGATTGTCGGGATCGAGCACGACCCCGCCGCCGGTGGCGAGGATGATGTCCGGCCGCCGGGTGAGTTCGGCGATGGCGGCTTTTTCGCGGGCGCGGAATCCGGCCTCGCCCTCCAATTCGAAGATCAGGGGAATGCTGGCGCCGGCGCACCGTTCGATTTCGTGGTCGCTGTCGAGGAATTCCCGGCGCAGCGCCAGCGCCAACCGGCGGCCGATGGTGGTTTTGCCGGCGCCCATCGGGCCGATCAGGAAGATGCTGGGAAGAGTAGGCGGCATGGGCGAGGTGGCCCCGCTGACGCGGGAGAGTGTCAGGGCGTTCTGGTGATATTGTAAGCATAATTGCGCCGCGGTGGGCGAAGGAACCGGCTGGTCCGCGCGGCGTCTTCGATATGGCGGCGGGCGACAGGGATGGGTATGCTTGCGTGGACGGTGTTTCTCATCACTTTCACAACTTCAAGAGTAGAACCCCATGGCCAGTGTCAACAAAGTCATCCTGATCGGTAATTTGGGCAAGGATCCGGACGTGCGCTACATGCCCAGCGGCAAGGCGGTTGCCAACGTCACCATCGCCACCAACGAAAGCTGGAAGGACCGGAACACCGGCGAGAAACAGGAGCGCACCGAGTGGCATAACGTGGTGTTCTATAGCCCGCTGGCGGAAATCGTCGGCCAGTATCTGCGCAAGGGATCCTCGGTATTCGTGGAAGGCCGCTTGCAAACCCGCAAGTGGCAGGATAAGACCTCGGGTCAGGATCGCTACACCACGGAAATCATCGCCAATGAAATGAAGATGTTGGGTGGGCGTAGCGGCGGTTCCGGCGGTAGCGCGCCCTTTCCGGGGGAAGGACCGGAGATGGACTCCGCGCCTGATCCGAGACCGTCGCAGAGTCCGGGGCCAGCCCCGGCGCGGCCACAGGCGCCGACGCCCCAGCCGGGACCGGACAACAGCGGCTTCGACGACGATATTCCGTTCTGATTCCGGATCGCGTGGTCCACAACGGGCGCTTTGCGGCTCGGAGCCGGCTGGTGATCGATTTATTTATTCTAACGGTCAGGGAAACGGTCCCAGCCGACGCAACAGGGCGGCGGATTGAGTCGGGGCAATCAGGGGCACGGCCAGCATCTCCGGCAATGGCGGCATCGTCCAGAACCGTCCTGGCTCCTCGTTCCCGGTTGGCGGCCAAGCCACAACGCTAGATTGCCCAGTCCGTCGGTAGATTCTCATCCGTTATCGCGCTCTTGTCGCTCGCGGCGACGTTGGTATCGGCGGGACCGGCGACGGTCGCGACTGGTGGCCCGGCGATGTAGGCCAGCGCGAAGGAACCGGGTCCGACGTTGACCCCGGCGGTGGTGCTCATGACGGATAGCAATACCTCGATCCCCCGTTCGCCGGCGTAGCGTTCAAAATTCACAAATGCCCGCTTGCGGCGGATGACTTCCAGTTCGCCAGCGTAGCTGGCATTGACGATCCGGGTGGCCAAACCTTGCTCGATGGTCTGTCGGGCGATCTCGAACAGCTTGATCAGCGCGCGGTCGAAGCCCCGCTCCTTGGCGATGACCTGGCTTTCACCCCGGTGGAAGGTGATGATCGGCTTGATGTCGAGCAGGGTGCCGAAGTGGTAGCTGAGCAGCCCGACCGTTTTTTCTCCTTTCTTGCTGGCCCGATGCCGGATGTAGAACAAGTCCTCGGGGATCAGATAGCCGTGGACCTGCTGGCTGATCTGTTCGACGACGTTGCGCAGGGTGCCCAAGGAAGGGTTCTGCTCTTCCAGCAGGCGCACGGCCTCGTGGACCAGCGCGCCTTGACCGGTGAACAGAGTTTTGCTGTCCAGGACGTTCATGTAGAACGATCCAGCCATGCCGGCTTTCTGCCGCTTTTCCCGATACTGCTTGAGGATGGCGAAGGACGCCTCGGTGGCATTGCTAAAGATCGAACTGCGGGTCTGGGCGATGGTGATGACCAGAACCCGGTCGTATTTCAGCACCAACTCCTCAAGAAACATCTCCTTGATTTGCTCCACCGAGAACGGCGCGGTTTCGGCGTCCAGCGTCTTCTCGGCCAGATATTTACGGTAAAAAGCCTGAGTTGCCTCCGGATCGCGCACATCCTTGAAGGTGTCGTAACCGAAATGCAGGCTGATCGGCATGATGTGGATGTTGTGATTTTGGATATAGGCCTGCGGCAGATCGCAGGCTGAATCGATAACGACGCCGGTTCGCACGGTCTTTATCCTCCGGTTCCTCACTGATTCTATATCGCCAACTCCCCAGCCAACTTCGCGGGGTCCGGTCGTGAGTTCGCGCGTGGGCAGGCGCTGTGATGCGACGGAGCTACGTTTCGTTATGAAATGAAACTGAAAAGAATTATAGCGGCCTTTATGACGTTTGCCCGGTTCATCAATAACTGATCAGTGACGGTCATTAATCCTGGTATGCGTCGGGGTCATGAGCTCCCCATCTGCCGCCGGGTGTGCCGTCGCCAGCGCCACAGGAATAGCGTCGGCCCCGACAGGCCGTACAGCAGAAAGCCGATAAACAGCACCTTGGGCGGGTCGATGGAGGTGAACACGAAAACCAGCACCACGATCAGGACCGCCATGAAGGGGACCGGTCCGCGCAGATCGACCTGTTTGAAGCTGAAGTACAGGATGTTGCTGAACATCAACGCGCCGGCGCCGATGGTAACGACCAGCGCCGGCCACAACATCTGGATACCGGTCAGGCCCAGATCGGTGCTGAACCAGACTAATCCAGCCATCATCGCCGCCGCCGAAGGGCTGGGCAAACCGATGAAATAGCGCTTGTCGGTGCTGCCGATCTGCACATTGAAACGAGCCAGCCGCAGTGCCGCCATCACCGTGTAGAAGAATGCCGCCAACCAGCCGAGCTTGGACAGGAACGGTCCCATGCCAGCCATGGCGCCCAACGCCCATGTGTACATGATTAAAGCGGGCGCCAAGCCGAACGATACCAGATCGGCCAAGCTATCGTACTGGGCGCCGAACTCGCTCTCGGTGTGGGTCAG
Organism: Candidatus Contendibacter sp.; assembly: GCA_049290615.1. GTDB lineage: Bacteria > Pseudomonadota > Gammaproteobacteria > Competibacterales > Competibacteraceae > Contendibacter. The sequence goes on along the minus strand of JBATNZ010000283.1, from coordinate 12,926 downwards.
CCGGGCGACCCGGCCATCCAGCCCATCCAGCACCATGGCGATGAACACCGCGATGGCGGCAGACTCGAAACGGCCTTGCAGTGCGGCGATAATGGCGTAGAAGCCACAGAACAGCGCGGCGGTGGTAAATAGATTGGGTAGCAGATAGACGCCGCGCGAGCGACGGACTGCCGGGGCTTCTTCGTCCATCTATAGGGCTTTCCTATTTCATTTGTAGATTATCGTTTGGGATTAGGCGCCCCGCGCCGTAATCCGGCCATTCGCGAGGATCACAAGCTGCAAGCTGTCGGGTTACGCTTCGCTAATCCGACCTGCCTGCCTAATCCAAATTCAGGAATGCATCCGCCTGGGACGTATCAATCACTTAATAAGCCATGTTAACAAAATGGGTCTTTTAATTAAAAACCACGCCCAGAAGGAAAGATGTGCTACGACAATTAACCAAAATTGAATTTGGAAAGAAGCTTTCCTATTCTTATGCCGAAAAATTTGTTGGGCAATCAGTGCGCCAGGCCAGCCACCTAATAGTTCGAGTATATGTAGGGTTGCCTCAGACGTTCGCCATTTTCCGCGTTTTGCCTTGTATTTATCCCACGCATATTCAAGTATAGTCAGGAAACTGGCACTGATATAGCCTATAAATATCCACCAAGGGGTGATATTGTTGAGGGCCATCCAGAGTAAAGCAGTAAAAAACGCGATTGATCCCAGAAAAAACAAATTTAAAAAAGAAAATCCTAACCGATAATTTCTATATTGCACATTGATTGCGCAAGGTCTTCGTTGATTATCAGCTCCAATTTCGTAGGTTACTACATCGGATACTTGTGGACGGGGTTGTCCAGTCGCCAGCGCATTTACATGAAGAAAAATCCGTTCACCACCCTCATCTGGAGTGACAAACCCAAAACCCTTTTCATCGTTCCAGTCGGTTATCGTTCCGTTGATGCGCATATTCAAAGCGGAAAATTTTATCGGTGATTCTTGATATTGTACTTTTACCGCAGACGGTTTTTGTTTATCGTTAATCTCAATTTCGTAGATTACCACATCGGATATTTGTGGACGGGCCTGTCGGCGGGTTAATGAATTAGCATGAATGAAAACCTTATTGCCGCCATCCTCTGGCGTGATGAACCCAAAGCCTTTTTCATCATTCCAATGGGTTATTGTTCCCTTATGGCGCATATATTCTCATCCTTGCGTTACCATGAAAACGAGAAAGGCAGGGCGTGAATAGATAACGAACGCTACACCCTGCCTTTTAACTCAGAACCTCAATTCCTGGTGGTATCCACCAGCCGGTTGGCCTTGATCCACGGCATCATGCCGCGCAGCTTCTCGCCGACCTGCTCGATTTGATGCTCGCGGCTAAGGCGGCGGTTGGCCTTGAGCACGGGCGCGCCGGCCTGATTCTCCAGAATAAATTCGCGGGCGAACTGGCCGGTCTGGATTTCCTTGAGAATCTTGCGCATCTCGGCCTTGGTCTCTTCGGTGACGATGCGCGGACCACGGGTGAAGTCGCCATACTCGGCGGTGTTGGAAATCGAGTAGCGCATGTTGGCGATGCCGCCTTCGTAGATTAAATCCACGATCAGCTTTACCTCGTGCAGACACTCGAAATAGGCCATTTCCGGCGCGTAGCCGGCTTCCACCAGTGTCTCGAATCCGGCCTGGATCAAGGCAGTCAAACCGCCGCACAGCACCACCTGTTCGCCGAACAAATCGGTTTCACATTCCTGGCGGAAGGTGGTTTCAATAACTCCGGCTCGACCACCACCATTGGCTGAGGCATAAGACAGGGCGAGTTCTTTAGCTTGGCCGGAAGCATTCTGCGCCACCGCGATCAGACTGGGTACGCCGCCGCCCTGGGTATAGGTGGAGCGCACCAGATGACCTGGTCCTTTGGGCGCGATCATGATCACGTCCAGATCGGCGCGCGGCACGATCCCGCCGAAATGGATGTTGAAGCCGTGGGCAAAGGCCAGCGCCGCACCCTGCTTGAGCTTGGATTCGATTTCCCGGTAAATCTGGCTCTGATGCTCGTCGGGCGCGAGGATCATCACCAGGTCCGCTGCGGCGACCGCGTCGCCAACCGATTTGACCGTCAGCCCGGCTTTCTCGGCTTTGACCGCCGAGGTGGAACCCGGCCGCAGACCAACGATCACCTCGACCCCGGAATCGCTCAGATTGAGCGCATGGGCATGGCCTTGAGACCCGTAGCCGATAATGGCGACTGTCTTGCCCTTGATCAGGGACAGATCGGCGTCTTTGTCGTAATAGATGTTCATGGGGCGATTTCCCGTATAAGGTTCAAAACAAACCGTCCCCAACCAGAACGCACAGCGGGGACGGCGAGGGATTCAAGGCAAGAGGGTCAGGCGTGCAGCGCCTTCTGTCCACGGGCGATGCCGGTGGTGCCGGAACGCACCACTTCGAGAACGGCATCTTTCTCGACCGCGCCCAGGAAGTTGTCCAGCTTCTCGCTGCGGCCAGTCAGTTCGATGGTGTAAGTAGAGTCGGTCACATCGAGAATGTGGCCGTCGAAGATTTCCGCCAGCCGCTTCATCTCGGCCCGCTGCTCGCCAACGGCCTTGGTCTTGACCAGCATCAGCTCGCGCTCGATCGCGTCGGTCTCGCTCAAATCCACCAGCTTGACCACGTCAATCAGCTTGTTGAGCTGCTTGACGATCTGCTCGATGATCTGCTCGTTGCCGCTGGTGACCAGGGTCAGCCGCGACAACGTCGGGTCGTCGGTGGGCGCAACCGTCAGACTCTCGATGTTATAACCGCGCGCCGAGAACAGATTGGCTACTCGCGACAGGGCGCCGGCCTCGTTCTCCATCAGGATCGAAATCAGATGACGATTGTTATTGTTCACAGCAGCACCATCCCTTCGTCGTGAGTCGACACCATCTCGTCGCGTTCGGCCAGCAGCATCTCGTTCTGGCCGCCGCCAGAGGGAATCATCGGGAACACGTTCTCGGTTTGATCGGTGATGAAATCGAGGAACACGGTGCGGTCTTTCAGGGCGAAGGCTTCGCGCAGCGCGCCTTCCACATCGCCCGGCTTTTCGATCCGCATCCCAACGTGACCGTAAGCTTCGGCCAGCATCACGAAGTTGGGCAGTGCCTCGAAGTAGGTCATGGAGTAGCGCTTCTGATAGAAGAACTCCTGCCACTGCCGCACCATGCCAAGATAGCCGTTGTTCAGGTTCACGATTTTGACCGGGGTGTGGTACTGCTTCATGGTCGCCAGTTCCTGCAGCATCATCTGGATGCTGCCATCGCCGGTGACGCAGGCCACATCCTGCTTGGGGAAGGCCAGTTTGGCGCCCATCGCCGCCGGCAGGCCAAAACCCATGGTGCCCAGTCCGCCGGAATTGATCCATTGCCGCGGCCGGTCGAAGTGATAGTACTGGGCCGCCCACATCTGATGCTGGCCGACGTCGGAGGTGATGATGGCCTGGCCCTCGGTCACCTGGTACAGCTTCTCGATCACGTACTGCGGCTTGATCACCTCGTCGCTGGGGCGATAGCTCAGCGATTTCAGGGCCCGCCACTGGTCGATTTGCCGCCACCAGCGTGCCAGCGCCTCGGTATCGGGCTTGAGCTTCTCGTCGCGGATGACGTTGATCATCGCCCGCAATACGTGCGGCACCGAGCCGACGATGGGAATGTCGACCTTGACGTTCTTGGAGATCGAGGACGGGTCGATGTCGACATGGACGATCTTGGCGGTCGGACAGAACTTGTCGAGCTTGCCGGTGACCCGGTCGTCGAAGCGGGCGCCGATGGCGATCAGCACGTCGCATTCGTGCATCGCCATGTTGGCTTCATAGGTGCCGTGCATGCCCAGCATGCCGATGAACTGCTTGTCGGTGGCCGGATAGGCGCCCAGCCCCATCAGGGTGTTGGTGATCGGGTAGCCGAGCAGTTGCGTGAGTTCGGCCAGTTCCGGCGAACCGTCGCTCAGAATCACGCCGCCCCCGCTGTAGATCATCGGGCGCTTGGCGGACAGGATCATATCCACGGCCTTGCGGATCTGCCCGGCATGACCCTTCACCGTCGGGCTGTAGGACCGTAGTTTGACCTTCTTGGGGTAATGATATTCAGCCTTGGCGATCGTCACGTCCTTCGGCAAATCCACCAGCACCGGGCCGGGCCGACCGGTGGTGGCGATGTAGAAGGCTTTCTTGACGGTTTCGGCCAGGTCTCTGACATCCTTGACCAGGAAATTGTGCTTGACGCAGGGCCGGGTGATGCCGACCGAGTCCACTTCCTGGAAGGCGTCGTTGCCGATCAGCGCGGTGGGCACCTGGCCGGAGAAGACCACCAGCGGAATGGAATCCATGTGGGCGGTGGCGATGCCGGTGACTGCGTTGGTCACGCCGGGGCCTGACGTGACCAGGACCACGCCGGGCTTGCCGCTGGCGCGGGCATAGCCATCGGCGGCGTGACCGGCGGCCTGCTCGTGGCGAACCAGAATATGCTTGATGTCGTCCTGGGCGTACAGGGCGTCGTAAATGTGCAGCACGGAGCCGCCCGGATAACCAAACAGGTATTCGACGCCTTCTTCCTTCAGGCAGCGGACCAGGATTTCAGCGCCAGTGATAGGTTCCATGATTTTGACTCCTCATGGCGGGTTGGATGGGGGATTGCTAACCGGCAAGACAAATTGTCGCCAAACCATCGGCGCGTCATGGACGGGTTCGGCGGGTGGCCTGGCCGGGGCCGCGGTCGAGCGGGGTAGCCGCCACGCGGCAGGGGTAATTCCCGGTGGGCGCAACCTGTCATGAAAGTCGCCGATACGCGTTGGGCGCGGGTCTTGCGGGCTGGTTATACTACACGACATTCATTTTCAGCAAAATCCCGTTGCGATACCGGGGAGTGGCCGCAGCATGGCATACTTTCCGCAGATATCCTGGTGACCTGGAGGTAAATCATGTTGAAGCGAGCGCTTTGGTTCATGCTGGCGGCGAGTTGTGGCGGAGTGACGGTCACGGCCCAGGCCGCCGAGCAATTCATTTACAAATGGACGGACGACCAGGGGATGGTGAAGTACACCGAGCTCCAGCCGCCCAGCGGGGTGAAATACGAAATGGTGCGTAAAACGGGTGGCGCGGCTCAGGGAACCGAAGCAGCCCCGAGCGACCAGCAGGCCAAGGAACGGGAGGAGCTGGCCCAGCAAGAAGCCAAGCAGAAAGAGCAGGCCGAACAGGCGCAAAAACAGGCCAAGGACGTGCGCGCCAAGAACTGCGAGATCTTCAAGAAGAACGTCCAGGTGCTGCAAGGCAACAGCCCGGTGGCCACGACCGACGCCCAGGGCAAAAAAATTATCCTTGATGCCGCTCAGCGCGAAGCGGAGCTGAAGAAAGCCCAGAAAGACGCCGATTATTTCTGCAATCCCTGACCCGTTGCTGCTCCACAAGGCCGATTCATGCGCGTATCCCGTTCTCCGCTGTTCACTGTCAAGGAAACCCCGGCCGACGCCGAGGTCATCAGTCACCAGCTCATGCTGCGGGCGGGCCTGATCCGCAAGCTCGCCGCCGGCGTCTACACCTGGCTGCCGTTGGGCCTGCGCGTGCTGCGCAAGGTCGAAACGGTGGTGCGCGAGGAGATGAACCGCGCCGGCGCCCTGGAGTTGTTCATGCCCGCCGTGCAGCCGGCCGAGTTGTGGCAGGAATCCGGCCGCTGGCAACAGTACGGTCCGGAGTTGTTGCGGATCAAGGACCGGCACGAGCGCGAGTTCTGCTTCGGCCCGACTCACGAGGAGGTGATCACCGACCTGTTCCGCCGCGAGATCAAGAGTTACAAGCAACTGCCGATCAATTTCTATCAAATCCAGACCAAGTTCCGCGATGAGATCCGGCCGCGTTTCGGCGTGATGCGCGCGCGGGAATTCCTGATGAAGGATGCCTACTCCTTCCATTGCGACCAAGCATCGCTCCAGGAAACCTACGAGGTCATGTACGCGGCTTATTCCCGCATCTTCACCCGGCTGGGCCTGAAGTTTCGCGCGGTGCTGGCCGACACCGGCAGCATCGGCGGCGCCCGCTCGCACGAATTTCATGTACTGGCCGATTCGGGTGAGGATGCCATCGCCTTCTCCACGGGCAGCAACTATGCCGCCAACGTCGAACTGGCCGAGGCGGTCGCACCCCAGGAATCGCGGCCCGCGCGCACCGAGGCGATGCGGAAAGTCGCGACACCCGGCAAGCGCACCATCGCCGAGGTGAGCGAATATCTCGGCATCCCCCGTCAGCAGATTCTCAAGACTATCGCGATCATGCACGATGATGGCATGAGTCTGCTGTTACTGCGTGGCGATCATGAACTGAACGAAATCAAGGCGCGCAAAATTCCCGCTCTGGCTGACTTTCGGTTCGCCACCGACGAAGAGATTGAGCGCCACTTACGGTGCCGGCCTGGTTATATTGGCCCGGTCGGCATTCCAGCGGAGATCGGTGTTGTGGTGGATCACACGGTGCTGGTGATGAACGATTTTGTGTGCGGCGCGAACGAGCCGGGATTTCATCTAACCGGTGTGACTTTCCGGCGCGATCTGCCCGAGCCGACCCAAATAGCTGACCTGCGCCAAGTCGTCGAGGGCGATCCCAGCCCGGATGGCCGGGGGGTGCTGCATATCGCTCGCGGGATCGAGGTGGGCCACATTTTCCAACTCGGAACCAAGTACAGCGCCGCGATGAAAGCTGAAGTGCTGAATGAATACGGTCAGACGGAGACCGTGACCATGGGCTGCTATGGCATCGGCGTGTCGCGGGTGGTGGCCGCCGCTATCGAGCAAAATCACGATGAACGCGGCATCGTTTGGCCGACGGCGATGGCGCCGTTCCAGGTCGCGGTATTGCCGATTGGCGCTGGTCGTTCCGCCGCCGTGCGCGAGGCGGCCGAGGTCCTTTACCAGGAATTGTTGGTCGCGGGTATCGACGCCGTGCTGGACGACCGCGATGTCCGGCCCGGTGTGATGTTCGCCGACATGGAACTGATCGGCATTCCGCACCGGGTGGTGATCAGCGAGCGCAATCTGGCGGCCGGTCAGGTGGAATATCGCGGTCGGCGCGAATCGGACAGCATCTTGATCGCGCGGGAACAATTGCTCGACGGGCTGCGGGAGCGACTGACGGCGGAACATGGCTAAAACCGCTCGTGGTCATGGCGCGAGAAGTTATCCACAGGTTCTGTGGATAACTCTGTGGATAACTTTCGCGCAGCCTATATAAATGCGCGTTGCCGTTAGAAGAATGACAGTTTGATGACTTTTTGACCAGCCTATATTTATTATTTTTTTCAGCAAGTTGCATGTAACACTTGGAATCTGGCGAAGATTTTGAGCCGAATCGACGACTGAAAACGTCCGGTGCCGTATCGCGCATAAGCCTGTGGATAAGTCAAGGCCGGCGATAATAAAAAAATGGTCTTCAGGCGATTCGAAAATCGTGGATGTCCTGATAGGACAGTGTTTCGCAGTGGACGTCGCTCACCCGGGCGAGTTGCGGACCCTGCCATAGCCAGTTGCGCAGCGCGCTGACCGCTTTTTCCTCGCCGCAGGCCAGTACTTCCACCCGCCGGTCCGGCAGATTGCGGACGTAACCCTTGACGCCCAGGTTCAGGGCTTTTTCGGCGGTGGCATAGCGGAAACCGACGCCTTGGACGCGGCCGCTGACATAACAGCGCAGGCAAAGGGTTTTCACAAAATCTCCTGAGGATCAGGGATGAGCCGGTGTCAAGGCATTGGTCGGGGGTGAACCGCTCGCGCGTTCCAGTTCGGCCAGTCGCTTGGCCAGCAAAGTGGCGTTCACCGTGCCCAGGTGGGTGTCGGCGAGGTTGCCGGCGGGGGAAACCAGAAACGTGGTCGGTAACCCCTTGAGTTGGAAATCGGGCACCCGCTTGCCGTCGCTCAGCACGATGGGAAAGGTAATATTCAGCCGTTCCACGAAAGGCCGGATCTCGTTGGGGGCGAGATCCTCGAAATTGACGCCAATGACCACGACGCGACCGCGCTGGGCTTGGTGGAAAGATTCCAATTCGGGCATTTCCAGCAGGCAGGGTGTACACCAGGTCGCCCAGAAATTGACGATCACCCACTGGCCGCGGAAATCGGCCAACCGCACCGGCCGGCCATTGAGGTCGGGCAGGGTGAAGTTCAATCCATTGGCGCTGGCGGAATGGATCAACGCCAACAGTAGCGCCAGCAGCAACGGCCGGAAACCCGAGCGTAACGTGGAGAGTGGGGCGGCGGCGGGCATGGCGGATATCTTGAAGAATGGGTGGAAGCGTGATGGGCTTCCGGTCAGGGAGCGGGCCGGATCCAGGCATTCCGCGCCGCGTGTTCCCGCGCCTTGACGGCCTCATCGCGGGCATCCCGGGCGTACCGCCGGGCATCATCGTAGGCGCCGGCTTCCAGATGCCCTTGCGCTTCTCGCAGCAGGCGCTGGGCCGTCAGCAGGGTATCGGCCGAGCGCCGCGCCGCGCCGGCCGCCTCGGCCGAGTAGATCGCTTGGCGGGCGTCGCTCATCTCCTGCACGGGCGCGGTGGCGCAGGCGGTCAGCGCCAGCAGGATGAAGGCGGATAGGATCGGTTTGGCCATCAAGCGCGTCAAGGTCCAGGGAACCACGGATAACACCAGCGTTTGATCGGATGCGGAGTTGAAAGCGCAAGGAATTATATAGCACCAAATGCGGTCCGATGGCAGGCATTATCCATCGGGGTGATGAATCCAGGATGAACGGCGAGCGGCCAGGTGGCCGATCACGGTTAAAGCAGGCGAACATTTTGGAGAGCAGCGGCAGTGGCGGAGATTCTGGTTTTATACTACAGTCGCACCGGGGGTACAGCCGAAATGGCGCGACAGGTGGCGCGCGGAGTCGAGGAAGTGGCGGGTATGGCCGCGCAACTGCGTACCGTGCCGCCGGTCTCAACCGTCTGCGAGGCGGTCGAGGACGAAATTCCGTCCGCCGGTCCGCCCTACGCCAGCTTGGACGATTTGCGGGAATGCGCTGGTCTGGCCCTGGGCAGTCCCACCCGCTTTGGCAACATGGCGGCCCCTCTCAAATACTTCCTGGATTCCACCGGCGGACTTTGGCAGGCCGGGGCGCTGTCCGGCAAACCGGCGGCGGTGTTTACCTCGGTTTCGACCCCGCACGGCGGTCATGAATCCACCCTGCTGACGATGATGGTGCCGTTGCTGCATCACGGGATGTTGCTGGTGGGCGTACCCTTCACCGAGCCGGCGCTGAGCGAGACCCGCGGCGGCGGCACGCCCTATGGGCCAAGTCACTGGTCGGGTCCGGCATCCCGCGCGGCGCTCGATGTCGAGGAAAAGCGGATTGGCCGGGCGCTGGGCCGGCGACTGGCGGACATCGCGCGGCGGCTGGGGTCGACATGATCCGGTTCTGGCGGACTGTCGCGTTGATCGGTTATTTTGGTCTGTTCGGGCTGCTGCTGCTCTGGTTTGCCTGGCTGGAACCGCCAGTCCAGTTACCGGTCGCGCTGGCGCTGATCCTGTGGGTGGGGCCGTTGCTGTTTCCTTTGCGCGGCCTGCTGCACGGCCGGTTCCATACCCATGCCTGGACCAGCTTTCTGGCGCTGTTCTACTTCGCGTTTGGGGTTTTCCACGCCGCTGGACCGATGGCGCGGCCTTGGTTGGCCTGGTTGGAGATCGGTTTCAGCACGCTGCTGTTTCTGGGCGCGATCTTCTATGTTCGCGCTGGCGCGCGGCCGGGAGCGCGGGTGGACCTTCCTGGCGCCGACTCGCGGCTTGCCCGTTCCGGCGAGAGAGGCTGACCGATGGGTGGGACATTAATAACGGAGCGATATTTGTCGCTTGCCAACTATTCGTTTCTGGTGCTATATTGCTCGTCTCTGATGCGGGGTGGAGCAGTCCGGTAGCTCGTCGGGCTCATAACCCGAAGGTCGTAGGTTCAAATCCTGCCCCCGCTACCATCCTTTCAAGGAAGCCCGTCAAAGGGCTTTTTTTATGCGGCCGTTCCCGGCATTGTCCTGGCCGGTGGGCGTTCGCGGGATTCCGCCATGAGCGGCTCCCAATTTTGCCCGCCGGCGGTTTGCGCCGCGGCGAGCCAGTCCAGTTGACGAGCGAGTGGGCCGTGGGCCCATTTTTTATTTGTGGTGGTCAAAATGCGTCAGGATTTGAAGACGCTTAGACGGATGCTAGCCGCCGTGGTGGAAGCCATGGGTTATGAGCTGGTGGGCGTGGAGTTTCACGCCCGCCGCGATAATGCCCTGTTGCGGATTTATATCGATAGCGAAAACGGTATCGGCCTGGACGACTGCCAGCGGGTCAGCCATCAGTTGAGCGGTGTGCTGGAGGTTGAGGATCCGATCACCGGACGATACACCCTGGAAATCTCCTCGCCTGGGTTGGATCGCCCCCTGTTCGAGGCCGGACACTTCATCCGCTTTGCCGGCTCCGAGGTGCGCATTCAGTTGCGGGAGCTGCTGGATGGGCGGCGGAAGCTGGTCGGTCGGCTGCTCGGGATGCGCGACGACGATGTGGTGATCGTGGACAGCGAAGGGCGGGAGTGGCGGGTGCCGCGCGAGCGGATCGAAAAGGCCAGGCTGGTGCCCGAACTCTAGGGCGGGATGACAGCGTGCGGATCCGGCGAGGAGGCAGAACGACATGCGTGTTAAAGAGAGTAAAGAAGGTAATAAAGAAATTCTGCTGGTCGTGGATGCTGTTTCCAACGAGAAGGGTGTCAACAAGGAAATCATTTTCGGCGCCTTGGAAGTGGCGCTGGCGTCGGCGGCCAAGAAACGCTACACGGGCGATCCCGATCTGCGGGTGGCGATCAACCGGCGCACCGGCAGTTACGAGACCTTCCGGCGCTGGCTGGTGGTGGCCGACGCCACGCACATCGAGAGCCCGGACCGACAGATGACCCTGGACCAGGCGCGCGCGCTTCAAGCCGATGTTCAGGTTGGCGCGCAGGTTGAAATCCCGCAGGAGAATGCCGATTTTGGCGGGCGCATCGCTGCCCAGACCGCCAAGCAGGTGATCGTCCAGCGGGTTCGAGACGCCGAGCGCGCCCAGATCGTGGACGCCTACCTGCACCGCAAGGGCGAGTTGATCGGCGGCATGGTCCGGCGGCTGGAGCGCGGCGACGTCATCCTGGATGTCGGCGGCAACGCCGAGGCCAAGATTCCCCGCGAGGAGTTGATCCCCCGCGAATCGTTCCGGATCGGCGAGCGGGCGCGCGGCTATCTGAAGGACGTGCGCACCGAAAGCCGCGGTCCCCAGTTGTTCGTCAGCCGGGTGGCACCGGAATTCCTGATGGCCCTGTTCACGCTGGAAGTGCCCGAGATTAACCAGGGCATCATCGAGATCAAGGGCGCCGCCCGCGATCCCGGTTCGCGGGCCAAGATCGCGGTCAAGAGCAAGGATGCCCGTATCGACCCCATTGGCGCCTGCGTGGGGATGCGCGGCGCCCGGGTGCAGAGCGTGACCAACGAATTGGCCGGCGAACGGGTGGATATCGTGCAGTGGCATGACGACCCGATTCGCTTCGTCATGAATGCCATGTCCCCGGCGGAGGTCGAGTCCATCATCGTGGATGAGGACGCCCACGGCATGGACATCATCGTCGCCGATGAGAAGCAACTGGCCCAAGCTATCGGCAAGGGTGGTCAAAACGTGCATCTGGCCAGCCAACTGACCGGCTGGACCCTGAACGTGATGACACGGACCCAGGCTCAGACCCGGCGCGGCCAGGAGGACGAAGGCCTGCAACGGATGTTCGTGGAGCAACTGGGCGTGGACGACGAGATCGCGGCGATTCTGGTGCGCGAGGGCTTCGCCAGCATGGAGGAAGTGGCTTACGTACCGGCCCACGAGATGCTGGAAATTGCCGAATTCGATGCCGAAATCGTCGAGGAATTGCGGGGGCGGGCGCGTGACGTGCTGCTGACCCGTGCAATCGCCGCCGAGGAACAGCTCGGCAATGCCCGGCCGTCCGAGGAATTGTTGCGGATGGAGGGCATGGACGAGGAACTGGCTTTTACGCTGGCGAGCAGCGGAATCGTGACGATGGATGATCTGGCGGAACTGTCGGTGGACGATCTCAACGAGATCGCCGGGTTGGATGACGAGCGAGCCGCGAAATTGATCATGACGGCGCGCGCGCCTTGGTTTTCGAAGAACGAGCGGTAGGACGGGCTCGTCCCGGGGGTGTTGAATGACGGATGTAACGGTCAAGCAGTTTGCGACGGTCGTCGGCATACCGGCGGATCGCCTGTTGGAACAGTTCACCGAAGCCGGTATTACGGTTGCCGGGGCGGACGCCGCGATCACGGAAAAACAGAAGCTGGATCTGCTGGCGCACCTGCGCAAGAGCCATGGCGACCGTCCGACGCAGGGCGCGGCCGAGCCCAGGAAGATCACGCTCAAGCGTAAAACCCATAGTGAAATCAAGATGACCGGCGGCGCGGCGGGACAAGTCAAGACCGTTAGTATCGAAGTGCGCAAGAAACGCACGTATGTCAAGCGCAGCCTGGAGGACGACGCTTCCCGTCGCCGCGAACCCGAAGTCCAGGCCGAGGCGCTGGATTCTCTCGCCGTGGAGCCGAGCGAACCGCGTCGCCCGCTGGAAGAGTCTGAGGATGCCCGCCGTGTTCAGGAAGATGCGGTGCGGCGCCCAGCCGCGGAGGCGGTCAGTCCTCCGGTCGCGGAGGAAGCCGTGCCTCGCGCGCCGGAGACCGACGAGGGCGCCGGACGCCAGACGCCGGAGGAAGCGCCTCCATCTCAGCAGGAAGTAGCCGAGACGGATCGCCGTCAGGCGGAGGCGGTTGTTGCCCGTCGAGCGCCGGAAGAGGTGCCACGCCGCCGAACCGAGGGCGAAGCGCCACGCCGCCGGCCGGAAGACCAGGCCCGGCGTCCGTCCGAGCCAGGGG
>JBATNZ010000282.1:0-15483 GCA_049290615.1 Candidatus Contendibacter sp. | reverse complement strand
GCCGGGCATGGCACGTTACTTCGTAGGTGAAAGTCCCATGGCCAGGTTTACGCAGAGCCGAAGGCAAGGAGAAGGGCAAGGGCGTCGTCGCGAGGCGGGGTCTGGAGGAAGCCCAATCCGAACCCGCAGGGCGATGAACCAAAACCGGATAGGAGGCGTGATGCATCCGGGACGAGCGGGCACGTGACCGCGAAGTCCTCCATCGGCGACTGGGGTGCATTTGGTAAATCCGGCGTCTATGCGGAGAAGGTAACGTGTCTGACCCCGGGAGATCTCCCTATCCCGATTGGGCCGAGACGAACGGTGAACTCGAGCGAGCCAGGAAGCGTCCAACCGACACCAGGACCGATTCTCTGAGAGGAGTCCCCCATGAGACGTCACCGTTGGCCTCGAGCTCTATGGTGGTGCGCCGTCCTAGTGGCGGCGTTGCTCGCGCTCGCCGGCTGCATAACCCCGACCATCTCCGGCGTTCTGTTGGTTCCTTCGGGCCGTCCGCTGCTGGCCGATCCGAAGTCCAACCCGAGCGAGCAGCTCACCGGCGCGATCAACGACTTCGGGCTCGCACTCGTCAAGGCCACGCCAGCAGACTCCAGAGGGAACGTCATCGTCTCTCCGGCATCAGTCCACGCCGCGCTCTCGATGACCGCCAACGGAGCAAGCGGCGAGACCGCTCAGCAGATGCGAACCGTACTGCACACTGACTCGATGAGCCCCACCGATACCAACAGACAGTGGGCATCGCTGCTCGGTGGGCTCGCCTCGCGTAGCTCGGATCAGACGCTCGAAATCGCCAACGCGCTGTGGGCGCGCAAAGGCATCGCGTTCAAGAAGCCCTTCGTCGACGCCGACCGCGACTATTTCGGCGCCCAGGTCTCCACGCTCGATTTCGCGAAGGACGATGTCGCCGGCGCCATCAACGATTGGGTCTCGAAGAACACCCACGGGATGATCACACGCATGGTCGACGAACCCCCCGCCAACGCGATCCTCTACCTCGCGAACGCGGTCTACTTCAAGGGCGATTGGATCACTCCGTTCCCGCATGAGGGCACCCGGAAGAAGCCGTTCACACGTGCCGACGGCTCGAAGGTGGACGTAGACATGATGAACACCGCCGAACGCATGCCTTATATCGAGAACGAGACGTTGCAGGCGACGAGACTGCCGTACAAGGGCGACGCGGCCGCGTACTACGTGATGCTCCCAAGGCAGGGCGTGAGTCTGGACGCGGCGATGGCGAGCCTGAAGGGGACCGGGTTCGCCGACCTGCGGGCAACGATGACGTCCCGGGGCACGACAGAGGTCATCTTGGGGCTGCCCAAGCTCGACGCTGACTTGTCGGCGAACCTCAACAAGCCTTTGGCCACGATGGGGATGCCGCGGGCGTTCGATCAGAAGCGAGCCGAGTTCTCCGGCATGGCCGAGCTCGGTGTGCCGATCTACATCGGCGACGTACTCCACAAGACCAAGGTCAAGGTGGACGAGAAGGGGACCGTCGCGGCGGCTGCAACCGTCGTCGGTATGAAGGCCGGCTCGGCCGCTCCGGCGGCAGAGCCTCCGCGCATCATCTGCGACCGGCCCTACGCTTTCGCCATCGTCGATGAGAAGAGCGGCGCTATACTGTTCCTCGGTGCGGTCAACGATCCGGGGAAATGAGTATGCGGTTCACACTCATCGGAACTGCGTCCGGCCCAACAACGGGATCCAGCAGACGGCCTAGCGACCGCAGATGATCCCGCACCACGTTAGGCTTACAGGAGAGAAAGCATGCCCAATCAGTTTGCCATACAGCTAATTGAACAGCACGGGAGCGAAACCACAGATTCACTATTTAGCGAACAGCATGTTGGCGTCTTCTTGGTTGACTGGCGAGAGGCCGACGAAGACATCATAAACATGGCAGCGGAGACGCTTGGCACACAGGAGCTATCGAGCAAATGGCAGGACGAGAAGCTCTATGTTTGCTACAAGAACCAAATGACGCTCGTTCCACTAATGTTTGAGCCAGGAGAGCAAGATAAAACTCTTCTTGCGCTAAATACCGCCCTCTCCCCTGACTATGAAGTTCGCCACATCAGGGCATCTGAAGGTGGCGACACGATTGCTTTCATGGCGTTGGACACGGGTACTTGGAAAAATCTTGAATCTACATTTGGCAAAAAAGTTGAGGACGCTTTTATGAGTCTTGCTGGTGGTTCTTCCCTTTTTTCATAATGGCACGTCTCGACAATAAGCCTAACCCGGCGCTCAACCTCGCTCCCTTCGGTCGCTGGACGCTGCGCGATAAAGCCGCGCAGCGTCGGTTACCTTGAATGTTAGCCGCCTGAAGAGATGCGATTTGTTCGCAATAGGAAGTATGTGATTGGCAACTTGCCATGCCCAGAACGTAAACAGGTTTGAGAAAATCGATAGATGATCTTGAAGATACCGGAGTGAGGTTTATGACCACATTAATGAAAGCTGTCAAAAGCAACAATGTAGCCCATGTGAAAGAACTTATCCAACAAGGGGTCAATGTTAATACGCTGGATACGAATGGCGATGCCCCCTTGATTCAGGCCGCCTATGAAGGCTATACCGAGATTGTCAGGTTGCTGCTCGAAGCGGGCGCGGACGTATCCGTAGTTGATCCTGGGATGAAAGCGACGGCGCTGCATGCGGCAGCATATGCCGGGCGGACGGAAGCGGCCAAACTACTGATTGCGTATAAAGTGGATATCGACAAACAGGGGCCGTATAACGGCTACACGGCGCTGCATGATGCACTCTGGCAAAACCACGTCGAGACGGCGAAGGTGCTCATTGAAGCGGGGGCGAATCTTGGTCTGAAAACACACGAAGGGCAGACGCCGTTAGAATTTGCGCGTTCCAGGAAACAAGGGGAACTGGTGGCCTTGCTGGAGCAGAAGATGGGGACAAGCCGAAGCTGAGGGGGCTGCCTGAAAACAAAGTGGATGGATCGCGCCGCCGCCCCAGCGATTGCTGAACAGCGGCGTCTCCCGCTCCCCGTCGAGCAGCAGGGTGGCGTCGGCCTTGGCGAACACCAGCCAGCGTCCCAGCGGCGGATAGACCGGCGCGATCAGCAGCCCGTGATAGCGCCGCGTCAAAGTCCCCGCCACCGTGCCGGCGGCATACGCGCCCAGGCCGTTGCTCAGCCACCACTCGCGCCGCTCGGCCTGATCGAGATCGCCGCAGACCGCCCGCCCGAAGCGGATGAAATGCGGCAAGCCGCTCATGTCGCGCGCTCCCGCTGTTGCAGCCGCTCCGTGACCCGCAGCGCCCAAGCGTAAATGGTCAGCGACGGGTTAACCCGGCTGGAGCGCGGCAACACGCTGCCGTCCACCACGTACAGATTGTCCAGGCCATGCACCTTGCCTTCGGCGTCCACCACTGACGATTGCGGATCAGCGCCCATGGTCAGCGTGCCGCAGGCGTGCGCGGTGCCGGCCAGCGGAATGGCTTTGGCCGCCGCCGGCAAACCAGCCTTCAGCAGCGACCGGCTGAAATCGCGCACCAACCGCCGGTGTTCCGCCACCGCCGTCGGCAATCGCGCCGGGTCGTAGTCGAGCTGGGGATACTGAGCGCCGTTGCTCTGAGCGATCACGCGGTTGGCGGGATCGGATCCGTCCTCGGTCTGCAGAAAGAAGCCGTAGGCGCGATGACCCAGCGAACGGGCGAACCCGCGCGGCACGAATCCTGGAATCAGGGTGCTGAGCAGTTCGCCGTCGAAGCCCAAGGGTTGAATGCTGCTGTGCGGCAGACGTTCGTTGAGCAGGAGCAGGGTTTTACGCAGCAGATCGGTCTTGGGCGTAGCGGAAAACGCCAGCATTGCGCTCAGCCGGTGATGCTTGTAGTTGCGCCCGACCATCTTGGCGCACGGCAACCGTTCGGCCAGCCCACTGCTGGCCAGATAGTTTTGCAGCAGGCGCGGCGAGTGCAGCGCGCCCGCCGCCAGCAACACGGTATCGGCCCGGAATTCGCCGCCGTCCTCGGTGCGAACGCCGATTAGCTGTTCGGGCCGTTCCGGATCGGCGATGAAATCGTGGACGGCGTGCCCGGTGAGGACAGTGAGATTGGGCAGGGTTTGCACTCGCTCCAGCAGGGCGTGCTGACTGTCGAACTTCAGATTTCTGACCGAGGCGAAGGCGTCGAAATGGGCGGCTTCTTCGGGATGCGCCAGAATTTCGGGGTCCAGCGCCAGCATCAGCGGCTGGGCGTTCCAACCCGCGCCGTTGCCGGTGAGCTTGCCGACGATGGCGCTCAAATCCGGCTCCGGTTCGAAGCGGTGGACGCCCAGCAACGCTTCGGCCTGATCGTAGTACGGCGCTAAATCCGGATAGCGAATCGGCCACGGCAGGCATTGATGGGCCGGGTCGGCCTCGAACTCGTGCGGATCGAACCGCACCAGCGCCGCGCCGTACCACTTGGTCTTGCCGCCCAGATTGAAGTATTCCTCCGGCGCGAAGGTCGCGCCGTCCTTGTCCAGCCAGCGCTCCCTGCTTTTGAACAAGCCTTGCCGGATCACTTTGTCCACGTCCAGGGTGCTGCCGTCGCGGGGGAGTTCCCGCCCTTTTTCCAGCAGCAGGACGCGCCGGCCCGCGCGCGCCAGTTGATAGGCCGCCGCCGACCCACCCGCGCCGGAACCGATGATGATGGCGTCGTAAACGGTTTGGTTTGTCATGGCAATGACCTCTTCAACCGCCCTGATCGAAGCCAGGATAAAGCGTCATGCCGCCGTCCACGTAGAGTGTCGCGCCGGTGACGTAATCGGAAGCGTCGGAGGCCAGCCAGACCGCAGCGCGGCCGATATCTTCCGGTTCGCCGACCCGGCGGTAGGGAATCAGTTTGAGCAGTTCCGCTTCCGCTGCCGGCGTTTGCCAGGCGGCGGTGTTGATCGGCGTCTTGATCGCGCCGGGTGAAATGGCGTTGACCCGGATGCCCTGCGGCGCGAGTTCCTGGGCCATGGTCTTCATCAGCAGGCTGACTCCGCCCTTGGAGGCGGCGTAGTTGGCGTGTCCGGCCCACGGGATGACATCGTGAACCGAGGACATGCAAATGATCTTGCCGGCAGCGCGCGACAGAGTTGGAACCAGGCCGCGCTGGAGGAATTCGCGAGCGGCGGCGCGGGAACAGAGGAACTGGCCGGTCAGGTTAATATCGAGGACTTTTTGCCAGTCAGCCAGGCTCATTTCGACCAGGCGCGCGTCTTTCTGCAGGCCGGCATTGTTGACCAGGATATCGATGCTACCCCAGGTCTCGATCATCTGGGCGAACATGGCCTCGACCTCGTCTTCCTGGCCGACATCGGCGCGAATCGCCATGGCCTCGCCACCAGCGGCCTGAATGGTTTTCACCACGGCTTGCGCCCGGTCCGCGCCACCGGCGTAGTTGACAACTACTTTCGCGCCGGCCGCCGCCAATGCCTTGGCGATGGCGGCGCCAATGCCGGAACTGGCTCCAGTCACCAAGGCGCGCTGGTCCTTCAGAACGAGTTCACGGGTATCGGTCATCGACATGGATATTCTCCTTAATCAAGGATTCAGGGAACGATTCAAGGGGACAAGGCAGCCTTGACCGCCGAGGGCCGCAACGGGAACAGCTTGGTCTTGCTTCGGGCGGCCAAGCTGAGCAAAGCGGGTGATGATCAGGCCGGGAGCCAGAATTAACAGGGTGGTCGTGATGGTCTTGTTCATGGGGTAACTCCTCATTGGCTGGATTAGGGATAACAGGGATTGGCAACTTGACTAGGGCAATACCCATGCCAGCCTGAAAATATTAAAAAATATATTTAATAATCATAAAGTTATATTTTAAGCTCAAACTTACGGCAGATTGGCGAGGTAATAGGCCCCACGATATATCGCAACGCCATTAAATAACGAGGCGGGCTGTTAAAAGCACTGGGAAGCTGTACAAGAATCCCCCTCGCCCGCTTATATGAGAGGGGGGCTGGGGGAGAGAGGGTGTACAAAAAACGCCTCTTAACAGACTCGGGAATAGAGGCGGGTTCTGATTCAGGCCGGGAATTTGAGTTTGCGGATGTTCAGTTTCTGCATCCGGGAGCGCAGAGTGCTGGGGTTGAGGTCCAGAATCGCCGCCGCGCCCTGCTCGCCCTCGATCACCCAGCGGGTGTGTTCCAGCGCCTTGAGGATGTAAGCGCGTTCCACCGCTTCGAGCGAGCCCAACGGTTCTCCCCTTTCCCCTTCCTCCCTTGAGGGAGATGGGTCGGGGGAGAGGGCGAGGAGATGAGGTGAATGGGTCGTGTCCTGGTCTTCCAGACGCAGTTCGAGCGCGTTATCGATTTCCAGCAGAGGACCGCCGGCGAGAATGGTCGCGCGCTCGATGACGTTTTGCAGTTCCCGGATATTGCCGGGCCACGGATAATGCAACAGGCGCTCGCGCGCTTTTGGCGACAGATCGCGAACCGCTTTGCCCATCTTCCGCGCGAACTGGTCCAGAAAAAAACGCGCGAGCAGCGGAATGTCGGTGGGACGCTCGGACAGGGACGGCATGCGGATGGGAAACACGTTCAGCCGGTAATACAGATCGGCGCGGAACATTCCATCTTTGACCATCTTCGCCAAATTGCGATTGGTGGCGGCGACCAGCCGGACATTGACTTTCAAGGTCTGGGTGCCGCCTACCCGCTCGAATTCCTGGTCCTGCAACACCCGCAACAGCTTGGCCTGGGCACCGGCGGTCAGTTCGCCGACCTCGTCCAGGAACAGCGTGCCGCCGTCGGCCAGTTCGAAGCGGCCCTTGCGTTGGGCAGTCGCGCCGGTGAACGCACCCTTTTCGTGGCCGAACAGTTCGCTTTCCACCAATTCGCCCGGCAAGGCGGCACAATTGACATGCACGAACAGCTTGTCTATTCGGTTGCTCAGGTCGTGAATCGTCCGGGCGATCACGCTTTTCCCGGTACCGGTTTCGCCGGTCAGCAGCACGGTGGAATCGGTGCCCGCCACCCGTTCGGCGAAGGCGAACACCTCCCGCATGGCCGGCGAGTCGCCGACGATGTGGTCTGGACTCTGTCGGGTCTTGATCTCCTCTTGGAGATAGACGTTTTCCAGTTGCAACTGCTTGAGGGTTTCCTCGGACTGCCAGCGCTCGGTCACGTCCCGCAGGATCACGGTGAAGAACCGCCGACCTTCGATCTCCAGGGGCGAGAGCGTGGCTTCCACCGGGAATTCCTCGCCGTCGTGGCGACGGGCCATCAGCCCCTCGGGCGCCCACAGTTGCTGGGATCTCACGGTGGCGGGCTGGACCGCCAGGCAATAACCCTTGAGCAGATTGCCGAAGCGCTTGGAGAGGAAAAGCTCGAACGGCTGGCCGATGACCTGCGTCGCCTGGCAGCGGAATACCTTTTCGGCGGCGGGATTGAACAGCGTAATGCGCCGCTCGGCGTCGATGGTGATGATGGCATCCATGGCGCTGGCCAACACGCTGGCCAAGCGCTCCTCGCTTTTGCGCAGCGCCTGTTCGGCCCGCTTGCGCTCCAGTTCCACCCGGGCGCGGGCGGCGAAAATTCTGAGCAGCGCCATGCCCCGGAATTCCTTGGCCAGTGGCTGGTCGTGAAACACCGCCAGATGGCCCATCATCTCGTTCCCCGATTCGGACACCAGCGGCACGCCGAAGTAGCTCTCGATCCCCAACTCCTTGAGTTGCCGATTACGAGGGAACATCTCGTAAACCTTGCGGGTGTAATACACGGTTTCGCCGCGAATCACGATTTCGCAGGGCGTACCGTCCAGATCGAATTCATTGTTGTCGATGAATTCGCCGCCGAACCAGAACGCAAGGGGCCGCACCCGAATCTTGCTTTCCAGCAACTCGCATACGAAAGCGTGGCGCACGTTCAGCGTCTGGGCTAATTCTCGCACCAAGGCGTAGAAGAATTCGGTGCCCGTGGCGGTGGCGGTGCCTTCGACGATGGCGCGCAAGGCCAAGTGCATGGCGTCCCGCTCGTCGGCGGTTTGAAGCGCGGGGTCACTTGGGGGGACTGATCGCTTATCAATGGGTTGCGCAACGGTTCCATTCATGCAAAAACCTCCCCTTAACAGCTTTGTCGGCGAAAATCTATTGGTCATTCAATCAGTTTATATTGAACTGCGCGGCCCAACGATGATGCTTCCTGATTTTTACTGCTACCGAAATCCTTCCGAGTCCCGGCCATGCCTTGGCGAGAAGGTTTGATGTAACCGTTGGCGCCCTCCCTCGCTTGCGGGCAAGGGGCCAACGGTTACAGAGGATTATTTCGAGTTAAAGCCGACCTGAATTTCCTTTGCGTCCAATACCCCATCCTTGTTGGTGTCCATCTTGGTCCACGCCGCCATGTCGTTGCTGTGCTTCATGTATTCTTCCTTGGTGATCGTGCCGTCGTTGTTGGCGTCCATGATCTTCGCCGTCGACATGTTGAAGGGCTCGGCGAAAGCGGTGCTCAGGGTCAGACCGGAAATCAGGACGAAAGTCAGTTTGGTCAAGGTCTTCATTGCAATCTCCTCGTCATTACGGGTTTGGATGGTTGAGGTTGTGTACTGCCGGAAGGATAATCAGCAAGCGCAATGCCAGTATTGAGCAAGCAGCTATCCAATTAAAAATTCAATTATTTCAAAATGTTATTTATTGCTCAGGATATGGTGGGGGTAATGGAACGAAACGGATGCTTCCAAGCATGAACCGCGCCTTCGATATTTCGCGGGACCGCGCAATATCGCAATCGCGAGGAATTACCAACTGCCTTCCCTGAGGTAGAGTTTGCTCAACAAGGCTACTTGCAAAAGGATGGCTTTCAGGAGCGCGGTCTGCATTCGCTCGACTTCCTGAGTAGCCAGCCCGCTGGCGACCAGCAGGACGCGCGCCGTGGCGACCAGCGGAAAGGACAGGGCGATGAGGTAGCGGAAACCTGGCAGCCGTGTCAAAAACGACTGCGCCGACCGGTCCGGTGGGAGTTCGGCATACAGTTGCTTGAGCCATGACGGTTCGTGAGGAGAAAGACAGGTTTCAAACAACCACCGCCGGAACAGTTGGCGGGTGGTCGCGGAACCACCCGTCGAACCCTCCGGACTTTCGCCGCCCAGCACGGTCAATGCCGTGGCCAGAGCGGGATAGGCGGCGACCATGCCGAGCACCATATCCAGGTAATCGTCGGTCTGACCTTTGAGAACTCGCCAGACTTTCCGTAGCGCGCGCGCGTCGTCCGGAGAAAAGAGACCGATTCGCCCCAGCAATTCGATTTCTTCGGCATCCGGAAACCAGGGTGGAGCGGCCACGGCAACCTCAAGCTCGCCAGGAAGCTGCGCCAGGCTGTTCATGTGGGCATATTCTCCACGGGTGATATGGAAACCCTTGATTAGCGCCGAACCAGGCGGCCGATCAGGTGATCCAGCGACAGCCTGCCGGGACCGTGGCAGATCGTGATCAACAGCAGCAATCCCCAAACCTGGTGCTCGGCTAACCCCCCGGCCATCAAGTCCGGGTAGGAAAGGACGGCCACAATGTTGAAAACGAACAGCGCCAGCGCGGCGTAGCGGGTTCCCAGACCCAGGAACAGAAACACCGGCAGCAGCAGTTCCGCCGCCGTGCCCATATAGGCCGCCAGCATTGGTGGCAGCAGGGGTACGTGGTACTCGTACTCGAACAGCAGGAAGGTGCTGTCCGTCGGTAACACGCTCAGTGGGTAGTTGAAGGTGTGGCCGAACAGAGCGAAGCTTCCGGTCGTGGTTTTGCTCAGCCCGGACCCGAAGAAGGCGCTGGCGACCCAGTAGCGAGCCAGAAAATCGGCGACGGGCGTCAACAGATCAGCGGCCTTGTGAAACAAGGCGTCGGCCTTGCACAGCAGCGGCGCGATTTTCGCCCTGAACGAGCGCTGGGGTGGAGTGGCAAGCGTATCGGTGGCGGTCATCATGGGAATTCCTCCTTAGGGTGTAGTTACCAGCAATCAACAATCAAGAATCGGGCAGGGAAAAGTCGACCAGGGCACCTTGTAAGACATGCCGGTGGAAACAGGCCGGTAGGTCAAGGGTCGGTTGCGCGGCCATCGCTTGCTCGCAGGCCGTGGCGAAATCACCATTCCCGGCCAGGGTGTGCAGCAGGCTGAACTCGCCGTCTGCCAGGGCTTGAAATTCGATGTCCAGATTCTCGCGGCGGATGATCAGCAACTTGACGCCGCCCTCGGCCAAATCCACTTGGGGATTGCTGGTGTCGTCATCCTGATTGACCTGCCAGATCCGCGGGATCGGAAAGGCCGATTCCAGCAGACGAGCAGCGGGGTGCAATTGGAAATGCAACTCCCCCTGCCGCTCGGCGGGTATCCGCGCCAGCGTCGCCAGATCGAGCGGCGGATGGCGGGCGGCATGAAAAACCTGGTGATAGGCCCATTCCAACCGGGCGACATCGGGCAGATAAGCCAACTCGGCGGTCGGTGGGAACGACTGAAGAAACAGCGGCAAGTGCTCGCCGAATTCGTGCAAGTCGCCCGACCGGGACGGATGGCGGGCGATGTATTGCGCCGCCGCGTACTGAAAAAACCCCTCGCCCACCAAGCGGCGCACTACCGGATAAACCGCCTCAAGCGCGCCGGTCAGGCCGAGCAGGGTGTTGTGGCGATAGACCTGCAAGCGACGGGCGCCATTGAGACCGACCGCGCGGATGTGGCGGTCGAACCCGCCCGCATCGCCGTCCAGCAGCGCGGCGGCGAAACCCAGTTGGAGCTCACGCAGCCTGGGCATGGCGTTCCTCCAGAATCGCATCCGCCCGCCGGGCCTCGTCCACCAGCACCGCCAGTTCGGGCAAGTCGCTGTCCCATTCGATGAGCGTGGGAATCAGGCCGAAGCGCTGTACGGCTTGGCGGTAGAGCGCCCAAACCGCCGGCCAGACCGGTCGATTGTGGGTATCGATCAAGATCTCGCCGTCGTTCAAGCGGTTTACCGTAAACCCGGCCAGATGGATTTCCTGGACGACATGGCGGGGAATCGCCCACAGGTAGGCGCTGGCGTCGAAACCGTGGTTGCGGGCGCTGACGTAAATGTTGTTGACATCCAGCAGCACCCCACAGCCGGTGCGCTCGGCCAGTTCGGTGAGAAATTCCCATTCGGGAATCGTCGATTCCACGTATTGCAGATAGCTGGATGGATTTTCGATCAGGATTTGCTGGCCAAGAACATCCTGCGCCTGGGCAACCCGCGCGACCATATGGTAGAGCGCTTCTTCCGTATACGGCAGCGGCAGCAGATCGTTGAGATAACGCCCGCCAACCGAACCCCAGGACAGGTGTTCGGAAACCAGCGCGGGCTCGAACCGCCGGATCAACGCCTTCAGTTTGCTCAAGTGCCAGCGGTCGAGTGGATCGGTCGAACCGATGGAAAGGCCGACGCCGTGCAGGCTCAGGGGATAATGGGCGCGAATTCGCTCCAGGTAGTCGAGCGGCTTGCCCCCAGCGCCGAAGTAATTTTCGCTGTGGACTTCCAGCCAGCCCACGGGTGGGCGGCTTTCCAGCACCGCAGCGTAGTGTTCGGCCCGCAGGCCGATTCCGGCGCGGGCCGGAATCGAACCGGGGCCAAGCCTGGACAGAGCCGGCTTGGCGGTCATCGGAATTGCCTCAAGCCTTTGGCTGGGTGCTGCCGCCGACGATCTTTTCGCAGGTGCCCTTGGGGACATAAACCCAGGAATCCCCCTGACCGTCCTTGCTGGCCTGACCGGCGCAGGCGTGAGCGCTGGTTTGACAGTCGTTCTTGCCCGCCTTGACGATGCCGTAGCATTTCTCGGCGCCTTTGCCCTTGTCTTCCTCGGCGGCGCTGGCCTGACTGGCGGCGGTCAACAGACCCAGGGTGAGGACGCTGGCAAGGGCGGAATGGACGAGAGTTTTGCTGTTCATGAGCGGTGGCTCCTATAAGGTTGATAAAGGTTCACAACATCGAACGTTTTGCGGGGTGGCTACTTTCCCGCGCTTGCCGGGCCAAGTGGTTTAACAGATGGCTTTGGCGCGTCTGGATGTACCG
The DNA here is from genome assembly GCA_049290615.1 of Candidatus Contendibacter sp. Classification (GTDB taxonomy): domain Bacteria; phylum Pseudomonadota; class Gammaproteobacteria; order Competibacterales; family Competibacteraceae; genus Contendibacter. The sequence continues at coordinate 3,487 of JBATNZ010000282.1, read as the reverse complement.
CCGGACGGGTCCGAACCCGTTGGTATGGGTTGACTCGGGGGATTCGACCTGCGGCGGTGACCCGCATGAACTGGTTTCAAACTCTGTGCCATATTGCAATAAGATGTAAATTATTTTATTTATCAAATAATTAATTTCTTAATGGCAAACTGGGCAAAACCGGGCAAGTTGGGAGGACCGCGTTATTTCACGGTTGCCGCGATATCGCGCGGCGGAGATGAATCATGCGCCGGCGTGGTCACGCGGTCGGCGCGGCGTGGGAGTCGATGTGCCGGTCGACCGTGCGGCGGAGATGGGGCTTTCTTCCGGGGGCTTGAGCCATGGCCTGCGCGGGCCTCAAGCTGAGTGTTTCCAGACGAGTGCCTCACAAAAACCGCCGCAACTGCTCCAGTGGACAGGCAACCGGCCGGGGAGGTGAGGTTTCCATCACTGAATTTCCGAGTGCTCTGCTGGTAATTTTACGCGATGTGCAACTTTTCCGGTTAAGCGTCCGGCAAGCTGTCCAGGTCCGGAGGCTCTCGACCTTGGCGGAGATCGAGCCAGACACTCACAGTATTTGCCAACGGTTTGCGGGTCACTGGATTGATCAAGTGCCACGCAGCGCGAGCCCGGGTTTTCGCCAATTCAAAGCGTTGTTCGAGCTGACCGAGCACCGTTTCGACGCGCTTGCGAACCCGCAGCAACAGCTTGAGCCATCGCTGCCGCCATGCGGTCCTGCCCCACGTTTCACCGCCACCGCACGCTACCGCCGCACCATGACCGTTACCCCGATGATGACCAAGGCCGCGCCGGCCAGTTGCGCGCCGCCCAAGGTCTCGTTGAGCAGGAGCCACGCCAACAGCAGAGTCACGACCGGCCCCAAGCTACCCGTCAGCGCAACCGGACCGGCTCCGATACGGCGGATGGCCTCCGACACCAGCCACACCGGCAACACGGTCGAAAACAGCGCCATCGCCAGGGCCAGCGCATAAACCGGTCCCGGCTGGATCAACGCGGCGACCGGGCGCAGCAGCAGGAATTGGCCGATTGCCAGTACGCAGGCCACGCCGGACGCAACCGCCGTAACTCGCATCGTGCCGAGCCGACCCACGACCCTCCCGTTGCCGAGCAGATAGAGGGCGTAGGACAGCGCGCTGCCGAATACCAGACCGCAACCGAGCACAAGGTCCCGCACCGATCCGGCCAACCGCAAGTCATGCGCGACCGCCAGAGCAATACCGACGTAGCACAGCATCAAGGCACCCCACCAACGGCGGCTGATCCGCTGACCGAACAGCAGCGCCGAGAGCAGAACCACCAGACTCGGATAGATGAACAGGATCAGCCGTTCCAGCGCCGCGCTGATGTAGCGCAGACCGAGGAAGTCGAGATAACTCGCCAGGTAGTAGCCGAACAGCCCCAGCCCACCCAGCCAGGCCCAGTCGCGCAGCGTCAACCTGCTGGAGGCGCGGCGGGTGCTCATCCAGCCCATTGCGATGAAGAACGGCAAGCTGAACACCATGCGCAAGGCCAGCAGGGTTTCCGCGTCTACCCCATGCCGGTAGGCCAACTTAACCAGGATCGCCTTGCCGGAAAAACCGACTGCCGCCAGCACGGCGCATAGCAGGCCGAGCCGGTCGGCGACGGGCGCGTAGCTACTGAAAATTTTGTTGCCTTTCATAGGCTTTTGTTCTAACATCTTAATTTTTCTCAGGAACCTACCGCCAGTTGGGCGGAAAGTAACGCTTGCAGAGAGGTCGTAAGACCTGGGGGAACATGCGGTCGCCTCATCGGCGTAAAGTTCCCCACCCGTGGGGGATCTGAGTGGCGAAAACCAAGCCGTACCCTTGGGCAACCTCGATGAAGCAAGAAGTGAGTCATGGAATAAAAGACCATGATTTACGCAACGGTCACTATCGGCGGACGCCCGCCGGCCCGCGCCCCAGCCGGACGTTCCGTTCCGTTCCGCCCCCGAGGCCGGATGGCCAGCCTCTCCTTAATGTCTTCACCAGGAACTCTCACGATGCGACCTCTTTCCCCCGCCGGCCAGCAGGCGATTCACGATCTGGCCCAACGGCACGGCTTCAGCCCAGCAGCCATCCTGTGCATGCTCGAAGCCGTGATCCGCGGTAACGGCAGCATGGCGCAGTTCAATCACCCCGAATTCGGTGGTTCCGGCCAATGGATGTTGGGCGGCATGACCATGGTGTCCGACATGTTCAACCACTATCTGAAAGGCCGGGTCGACGGGCTGTGTGGCGACCTCTCCAACCTGGTGGCGAGCCAGCCCGACCTGATTCACGGCGGCGGTTTCCAGTCGCAGAGCCAAGGCGGCGGCTCCGGCCAACGGCAAGACAATTACGGCGGCAGCCAGCAACAAAACAGCGGCGGTGACCAGCAACAGCAGAACGGCGCGGGGCCGGTCGGACCGGTCAGCCTGTTCGTGCCGCCCGCTCCAGGCCATTCCGGCGACTGGTGGGGCGCGGACTTGCGCTGGCCGAACAGCACCGGCGCGCAGAACGGCGTGCGCTACGCCTACTTCGCCCAGGCCCGGCGGCTGGCGATTGAAGTCGGCGGCCGGGTCACGATCTACGACACGCTCGATCATCAAATCGGCGGGTTCTCGCAGCAGCAGGGCGCTGGCGGGTCGCTGACGTTTTCCAGCCAGTACGGGCTGGTGGACGTGGCCAGCCTGCCGGTCCTGGCGGTGAATGGCGTGCCCCCATCCGCACCCGCGCCAGCCGTATCGGTCTCGCCACCGGTGCCGCCGGACGCCTGCGGTGCGTCCCCACCAGGCGGCGAGGGCAACGTCTTCGCCCTCATCGAGCGCCTGGCCGACCTGCACGCCAAGGGGATCCTCAGCGCCGATGAGTTTGCCGCCAAGAAGACGGAGCTACTCAGCCGGATTTAAAGCCTGACCTGGTCCGTTGCCGCGGCCGGCCATATCCGAACGCCCAACCTCAAGGGGGATAACGCATGACCCTGGACGAACACCACGCCAGCGCCTTGATCGCCGCCTGCGCCAAGGAAGCCAGCGCCCACATTCTCGCCTACGCGGACGACGCGGGGCTGGACCGGCTCTCGTTTCTGGTTAACGTCGCGGCGGTGCTGGCCTCGTCCGCCCTCGCGGCCCAGCCCGAGGACCAACTACAAGCCGCGTCCCGCCATATCCAAAACGCCCTGGGGCTGGTGCATTGCCTGCGGAAGGACGATGACGAGACCGCGCCGCCGAACAGCGATTTCGCCGCTCCGGAGGTCCTGCAATAAACCAGACGGCATCGGTGGACACGGTTTCCACCACAACCCGCGCGGCCCCTCTGGAGTTCGCGCGCCCGCACCGGTAGGAGGTATCGCCATGCGTGTGTTGCTGCTGTTAGTCGTGCTAGTGGTTCAACCGTTCTCAATTGATGGATAGAGGCGCTTGAGTTTGATGCGGGCATCGGGGGTAGTGAATCGCCAATTGACTGGCCTGGGGTCGGCATTGCGCGCCTGTTCCCAGGCGGCCACC
>JBATNZ010000281.1:0-17736 GCA_049290615.1 Candidatus Contendibacter sp. | reverse complement strand
TCAATCATCAGCCGTTACCTATCGGCCACGGTTGCCCGGAACCCTGGCCCGCCCTGCCCATGTCCCCTGACATCTTATCATTACCAGTGCTCGAAGGTGAGACATGAAAAAACCTACACTTGTAAGGCCTGGTGGTCCCCCGATCATATCGAGAGCCCCGAATTCCAATTCGCCCGGCCGCCGCATCGCCGCCGCCGTTCTCCTTCGAGCTTTGTTGGGTGTAAATTTCGATGAATCAAGAACCTAGGATCGGTTTCGTCAGTCTTGGTTGTCCCAAGGCGCTGGTGGATTCCGAGCAAATTCTGACCCGGTTGCGGGCCGAGGGCTACGGGATCGCGCCGACATACTCCGAAGCCGACCTGGTGGTGGTCAACACTTGCGGCTTCATCGACGCGGCGGTGGCCGAGTCGCTGGACGCCATCGGCGAGGCGTTGGCGGAAAACGGCCGGGTGATCGTCACCGGCTGTTTGGGCGCGAAAGGCAGCGTGGTGCGCGACCTGCACCCGAGTGTGCTGGCGGTAACCGGTCCGCACGCCTGCGAGGACGTGATGGCGGCGATCCACACTCATCTACCCCGGCCGCACGATCCGTTTCTGGATTTATTACCGCCGCAGGGAATCAAGCTCACGCCCCGGCATTACGCCTATCTCAAGATCGCCGAGGGCTGCAATCATCGCTGTGCGTTCTGCATTATCCCGCAATTGCGCGGCGACTTGGTCAGTCGACCGGTCGGTGATGTGTTGCGGGAGGCGGAGAATCTGGTCCGGGCCGGAGTTCGGGAGTTGCTGGTCGTGTCGCAGGACACCAGCGCCTATGGGGTGGATCTGCGCTACCGCACCGGATTCTGGAACGGCCGTCCGCTCAAGACCCACCTGACCCCGCTAACCGCCGCCCTGGGCGAACTCGGCGCGTGGGTGCGGCTGCATTACGTCTATCCCTACCCTCATGTGGACGAGATCATTCCACTGATGGCGCAAGGCCGGGTGCTTCCCTATCTGGACGTGCCGCTACAGCACGCCAGTCCGCGCGTTCTGAAAGCCATGAAACGGCCGGCCAACGCCGGCGACACCCTGGAGCGCATCCGCCGCTGGCGGGACATCTGCCCCGATCTGACCTTGCGCAGCACCTTCATCGTCGGCTTTCCCGGCGAGACGGAGGCTGATTTCGAACAACTGCTGGAATTTCTGGAAGCGGCGGAATTGGATCGGGTTGGTTGCTTCGCCTACTCGCCGGTGGACGGGGCCGCCGCCAACGCCTTGTCCGATCCGGTGCCGGAAGAAATCAAGCAGGACCGGCAAGCCCGCTTGATGGCGTTGCAGGCCGGGATCAGCGCCAGGCGGTTGCGGCGCAAAATCGGGCAAATTTTGAAGGTGCTGGTGGATACGCACGACGGGGAGGGCGGGGCCGTCGCCCGCTCCAGCGCCGACGCGCCGGAAATCGACGGGGTGGTATATATCGAGGATGGCGCGGCGTTGCCGGTCGGCGAGTTCGCCGACGTTCGAATCGTGGACGCCGACGAGCACGATCTGTATGCCGAAATCGTGCGGCGAAAGGGAGCAAATCTTAGAGGCCATATGAGAACCCCCCCTCGCCCGCAAGCGGGAGAGGAGCAGGGGTGAGGGCGTCCGGGTAAATGTTGGATCTGCTTGCAAGCGCCAGGTTGGCGTAACCGACCCTGCTGGTTGGCGGTACGATCAACGCTCCAGGTTGAAACCAACATACAGCCGCCCGCCATTCGCGCACAGCCATTGCCTGGCGCGTTCCGTTTCCGGACAGAGGCTTTGGACGGTCAGCCAAAACCGTTTCGAGTGATCGGGGATGGCGAGGTGGACGACTTCATGGGTCACGAGGTAGTGCAACACGAACTCGGGAGCCATGATCAGCCGCCAGTTGAAAGAGAGATTTTGGCGGGAGGAACAGCTTCCCCAACGGGTGCGCTGATCCATGATGTAAATGGTGCGAGGGGTGCGCCGGAGCTGGCCCGCCACCACCGCGACGTGTTGCTCAATGGCGGTGCGCGCCTGTTTGCGCAGCCAGTTTTCCAAGGTCTTCGCCGGCGCGGTGCGCGATTCGCGCCCACGGATAATCATCAGGCGATCCTGTTCAAAAATGACCTTGGCTGGACCTTGGCGGTGGGCGTGGTCCATGATCTGAACCGGCGTTGGCGCGCCCCGGTAGAGAATTTCGCCGCTCGCGCTGGCGTGCGGTCGCCGCACTGGATACAGGCGCTCGATCCGTTCCAGTTGGGCGATGATCCACTGATCGTTAGCGTGTAGAAACGCCTCGACCGCGCCGACTCTTTGTGCAGCGGGCTGCACGACTTCAACGCCCGCCGGCCCCACCCGCACCCGCAGCCGCTTGGCCGCTTTCGAGCGGATCAGCCGGTAATCCACCCGCCGTCCGGCCAGGTGAATGCTGCTCAGGGTGGCCGGTTTCATGTGCGATCCGTCTTGGCGAGTTCTTCGACGGCGGGTTTCAGAAACGGCGGATCGGCGGTGTCGGGGTCGAACCCCAAACCGGCATAGGCCGGGTTCCACGATTCGGCCAGCAGCGATTGCTCCACGCGCATCCGCCCGCCCCTGGACGCACTCCAGCCGGGCAAGAGCAGTTGGTGCTCGTGCAGGTGCCCGATCATGTTCCGGGCGCAGTCCGCCAGGAAGCGTTCGTCTTGAGTGGCGGCATATTCCTGCAACACGGTAAAGAGTTCGTACTCGCCGATCCGCGTGAGAACCAGGCGGGCCGGTTCCTCCTTGACCTTGGCGGCTTCATCGGCGATATCTTGCAATGCCATCAGGCGCGCTTCGGCCGCCTGATCCGCTGCATCCTTGCGCTCCTTGATGCGCTGCAAGCGTTCGCCGAGCTGTCGGTAGGTGAAGCCCGGCTCATCCTCGGCCAGTTCGGCGGTGAGCAGGGCTTCCAGCGCGGCGGCCTTGTCGGCGGGCGTGGGCAATTCGTCGAGATGGGTGACGTAATCCTGGTCGATCTTGAACACTGGCAGGGCCTGGGCGATGTCGAGGAATGCAGTGTTCTCTTCGATCAGCTTCTGGGTCTTGGCCGACAGTTCGCCCAGCGTGCCCTTGTTCCCCCGTTGCCGGCGACGGTGAGCGACATAGATACCGCACAGCCAGGTGTAGGCGTGGCGGTGCGGGTAGAGGCAGGGATCGGGCGAGACCGCTTCCCACAGTCGTTCCAGACTTTTGAAATTGTGCTCGAAAATCCGGCCGGCGTCGGGGTCTTGAAGCGCCCGCAGCGCAGCGAGCAGACAGTCCCGGGTGTCGGCGATGGCGATGCCTCTGAACGAATCCAGGCAGCGCGCCACTTCGCCCGGCACGGTGGCTTTCAGCGCCTCCCAGTCGATCAACGCTTCTTCGCGGATGTTCTCGTCGAAGTTGAGCGCCTTTTCCAGATCGGCGAACACGCCGAAGAAATCCACCACCACGCCGGTGCGTTTGTTCAGCGTGGGCAGCGGGCGATTGGTGCGGGCGATGGCTTGCAGCAGGGTGTGATCGCGTAGCGGTTTGTCGAGATACAGGACCTGTTCGATGGGCGCGTCGAAGCCGGTCAACAGCCGGTCGCAGACGATCAGGATTTTCAGCGGTGGGCGCCAGTTGGTCCGGTTGTCGCCGTAGCGTTCCCGGTTCCAAACTTCCCATTGCGCCGGGGTGAGCTTGAAGTAGTCGATCAAGTCGTCCTGTTTCTGCTTGCCGTAGTGGAAGCGCGCCAGGTTCGGGTCGTCGTTCTGGCCTTCCGAGATGATCACGTCCGACCACTCCGGCGGCAGTCCGCGCGCCTTCAGCTTGGCGTCCAGCGCATCCTTGAAGCGGGCGCAGGCCAGGCGATCCACGCCGACCAGTTGCGCCTTGAAGCCGCTGGGGTCGGGCCAGGCCAGGAAGTGGGTCAGCATCTTGTCGATCACGATTTCGACCCGGTCGGGATGGCGGGCCAGTTCCTTCCATTGCGAACGCTGGCGCTGGATCAGGTCTTTCGCTTCCTCGTCCTCCAGTTCCATGTCCGCGCACATCTGCTCGAAGCCGACGTTCAACGCCTGCTCGTTCACGGTCAACGGCACTTTGTCGCGGAGGTAATGCACTTCCAGGGTCGCGCCGTCCTTGATCGCGCGCCTGATGCCGTAGTAGCTGAGATAGCGCTCCTGCTGACCATCCACCACCGGGCCGAAATCGCGATGGGTGTTGATCATCGTCCGGTCAATCGGGGTGCCGGTGAGGCCGAATCGGAAGGCGTTCGGCAGCTTCACCCGCATCGTCATCGCGTAGCTGTCGGCGCTGTTGCCTTTCTGCGAGCGGTGGCATTCGTCCACCAGGGTGATGAGGTTGTCGTCGGGCAGGGGCGACAGGTCGGCCATTTTTTGGAAGGATTGCACGGTGGTGACCAGGGTGCCGCGCCAGACCGTTTTGAGCTTGCGCTTCAGATCCTCGACGCCCAGCGCCTTTTCCACGTTCGGGTAATCGCAAGCGTCGAAGTCGTCGGCGATTTGGGTTTTCAGGTCGCGGCGATCCACGACGATTATGACCGTCGGGTTTTTCAGCGCCGCCTGTCGCCGCAGCTTGTAGGCGGCGAAGATCATGGTGAGCGATTTGCCGGAGCCTTGGGTGTGCCAGATCAGGCCGGTGCGATCCTGGGCGGTGACGGGTTGGTCGATCAGCGCCAGGGTGCGATCCACGATGTCGTTGACCGCCTCGAATTGCTGGTAGCGGGCGATCTTCTTGACCGTCTTGCCGCGCTTGGTCTCGAACACCACGAAGTGTTGCAGGAAATCCAGCACATGGCAGGGTTTCAGGCGCAGCAGGTTCTTGACCGGGATTTCCAGCGGGTCGTCGGGCCGGTCGGCTTCCGGTGCGTTCCACCAGCCTTTTTGTTCGGGGTAGCGGGACAGCCACGGCCCCCAGGCGTCGAGGTATTGGGCGATGTCGCTCTGGCTGGCGTCGTGGAACAGCACGGCGCCGTAGCGGAATTCCTGTTCGTCCGCCGCGACGCAAAACACGTTGGGCGCCAGCAGCAGCGGGGCCTGACGCTGGTAGCGGTGGAGTTGCTGGACGGCTTCGCTCCAGTCCTTGCCGCTGGCGAGGTAGCTTTTGTATTCGGCGATGATCAGCGGGATGCCGTTGACCAACAGCACCATGTCGGCCCGGCACTGCTTGACGCCTTGCACGCGGTATTGGTTGGTGGCGGTGAAGTCGTTGAGGTGCTGCCGGGCGGGATCGAATTCGATGAAGCGCACGGTTTTAGCGGGTTCGCCGGGCGTCAAGACCACGGTGGCGCCGTCGCGCAGCAGGTCCAGAGTGGCACGGTTGGCGGTCAGCTTGTCCGGTTGCGTCAGGGCCTTGCGCAGCGCGTTGACGGCAAGCTGGGCTTGCACTTCGGTATGTACGTCGTCATTGATGCGCAGAAGGGCCTCAATCAGCAGCGATTCGACCAGCGGATCGGTCAAGTTCCGGTTGAACCCGGCCATGGCGGCCTCGTCGCGGTAGGTCCAGCCCAGGCCCTTATCACCAGGGGTGTGGCTGCCGTGGCCGGACAGCCGGGCCAGAATCGGCAGTTCGACGTAACCGGCTTCGCTCATGGCGTGCTCACTCTGGATGACACATCAATCCTATCAAAGAAAATCTCTTCTAAAGTCATGCTATTAGCTCATGCTGCAAAGTCAGGGCTTTGTTAAGTTCATTGTTAAGCGCTTGTTTTCCGAAGCCAAGCTAACAATACCAGTTCCTTGTTTTTGCAGAGCTTTCATCATGGCGCAAGGCTTATATTGATAGCTTTTGCATGGTTCTTATTGAGGACTTCATTGGCGATGTCCCCAAATCCTCTCCAACCGCAATACAAAACCCGGCAGCACCTCCTCGCCGCTCAAGGTCTGCGGCCGTTCGCAGATTTCAACCGGCTGTTCCGGGCGATAAATCTCCACGCGCTGCATCCCGGTGTCGATCAACCACCCCAGGCGGGCGCCATTCGCCACATATTCCCGCATCTTGGCCTGCAAGTGCGCGAAGGGCTATATCCGAAAGATCAAGATGACCGTCATTCGTCAGATTGGTTGATCGCAGCACACGCACCATATGAGGGCCACCATCATCGCCCCAATCACCTGGCGCGTTGGATTTCAGCAACGATTTGAGCAGCTTAACATTCCAGTCTTCGGGGATATCTCCAAGCATCGTGTCTTGTTTCAGCGATAGCATGGTTAATTCAACTCATAGCCAAACCTAGCAATGAGCGTCTTCAAGTCGCTTTCAGCAGACTGTAAAGAAGTCTCAGCCAACTTGAGCGCCTTCAACGCCTCCTTCACTTCCACTCGTGGCTCCGGTTCAAACGTATCCACATAACGCGGGATGTTGAGGTTGAATTCGTTTTCCGCAATCTCATCCAGGCCCACCACCCGTGCATGTTTCAGCAACTCGTCGGGATCGCCGTACAGCGCCCCCAGTTCGCTGCCGACCTGATCCACCTCGCGCCGGTCGTCCTCGGCGCGGCGGCGGGTCTCGGCGATGCGCTCATCCCGCTCCGCCACCTTGGTGGCGGGCTTGGCGCGCTGGCTTTCCAGCTTGCGCAACGCGGTTTCCGCTTTGGCTTTCTCGGTCTGCGTCCGCAACCGCACCAGCCCGGCCCGCGCTTCGGCAATGGTGGTGTCGAGCTGGGCCAGGCGTTCGGCGTAGCCGGCATACTCCGCTTCCAGCCGCTCGATTTCTTCCTGTTCGCGCTGGTTGATCTGCTCGCGGATGCGCTGGCTGTGCCGAGCGACCAGTTCGGGCACTTTCGCCGCATCGCCGTAGGCGTGGACATGCACCAGCATCCGCATCACATCCTGCGGGCGCAGTTCGTTCTGGTTGGACAGCTCGCGGTAATGGCGCGCGGCGTAAACCAGCAACACCTGATCGTGGCGCTCCGGTGGCCGCTGCTTGCGCAGGATCAGCAGGCAGGCCGGCACGCCCGCACCATAGAACACGTTCAGCGGCAGGGAAATTACGGCATCGATCAACCGCGCTTCCAGCAACGCTTGACGGATCAAATGCTCGTCGTCGGCCTTGCGGCGCTTGATGATCGGGTTGCCGTCGTCGTCGAACTCGCCGGTTTCCCCCTCCACTTCCGGTTGCCCGCGAAACAACACTCCTTGCGGGCAGACGATGCCAGCGCGGCCGTGGTCGGCAAGCGAGGCGACGATGTGCAGGATAAAGGCGTAGTCGCCATAACCGGCGGGCGGCGCCCGGAACGCGGTCCCGCGCCCGAACCGACCGAACGGGTCCTTGTAGCCTTCCTTGCCGAAGACCTCCTTCTTGAGCTTGTCCTTCTTTTTCTTGTCGTCCGTCTGCTGTTCCGGCTTCAGCCACCAGAATTCATCCGAGAACGGAAAATTCGCCAGCACCAGCGAAAATTGGCGCACCTTGCCGGCCGGCGTCTTGAACGCCGGATCGGTGATCGTGCTGGCCCCCGCCGCGATGGTCGCCTCCAGACCGTGCAACACCGAGTTGATTTTGCCGATGGCGGCGTTGCCCCAATTCATTTCCTGAGCGAAGTACTGGGCGGACGTGGCGTGATGGCCCTGCTCGCGCAGGTAGTCGGCGGAGTGAACCAGCATCCCGCCACTGCCGGCGGTTGGATCATAAATCGTGTCGCCGGGACGCGGTTCGAGAATGCGAACCAGGGTATCCACCACTTCCGGCGGCGTGAAAAACTCGCCCGCTTTCGCCCCGGCATCGTCGGCGAACTGCTTGATCAGGTATTCGTAGGCGCGGCCCAGAATGTCGGGCGGCACGCTGCGGTTGGACAGGTCATGCTCGTCGAAATGCTGGATCAGCGCGTGCACCACCTCGTTGGGGATCAGCTTCTTGCCGCTGGCGTCGGGCGCGGGCTGGTTCCAGTCCACCGTGAACACGCCCCGGAGTTCCTCGTTGGCGTTGGCGACGGCCCGCATGGCTTCCGTCAGCTTCTGCCCGATATTCCCGGAAACTGCCAGCACATCGCCCCAGCGACTGCCGTCGGGGATGTTGAAACGGTGTTCGCCGCGCGCTCGGAAGATGGCTTTCTGCGCCTCGGTGAACGCGCGGCCCTGCTGCTGTTCCAGCACGGCGATAGCCTCGTCCGCCTCGTTTTCCCATTGGTCGCACAGGCGCTTGTAGAACATCAGCGACAGGATGTAGTTCTTGTAATCCTGGCCGGCGGTCTTGCCGCGCAGGATGTTGGCCGCACCCCACAGGTGGGCCTCCAATTGTTGTTGGGTCAATCGCATGAAGGGGATTTGTCCATCAAGCCGGGGATTGTTTCAACTTTGTTATCACCGTGGTTATTTTAGCGCGTTTCAACACGACCGCCGCGCTGAGAATCCGGTAGACCGCTTGAGGATGGAGCGTAACCGGGTGGTCATGTTCTAAACTTGGAAGAGATATAAAAACCGAATCTACGAAAGGAGACCCCGATGACCCTGACGCTCGCTTCACCGGCGTTCACCCATAACGGTTCGATGCCGGCCCATCTGACCTGCGATGGCCGGGATGTGTCGCCGGAACTGCGCTGGTCGGGCCTGCCCACCGGAACCCAAAGTTTGGCTCTGATCGTGGATGACCCCGATGCGCCCAATCCCGCGGCGCCGCGCATGACCTGGGTCCACTGGGTGCTGTACAACATTTCGCCCGCCGCGACCGGCCTCGCGGAAGCCGTAGCTCCTGGCGATTTGCCGGCAGGGACGCGGCAGGGACTGAACGACTGGGGACGCACCGGCTATGGCGGTCCGTGCCCGCCCATTGGCCGGCACCGCTACTTCCACAAGCTCTACGCCCTGGATGCGGTGTTGCCGGATCTGAACAAGCCCGTCAAAGCCGCGCTGGAACAGGCGATAAAAGGGCATGTTCTGGCCAGCACCGAACTGGTGGGGACGTATCAGCGCTCGCGTTAAGCAAATTGAACTTTTTCGAGTTATCCCTATCTGACCTTTCAAGCGTAAGCCCTTACGCCTGTCCGCTTCCCTCCCTGAGCGGGCTATATCCGGTTCGCTGAACTGGATATCATAATTCGCCCCGGTTCCATTCCCCCTTGTAACCGGGGCTTTTTTTTGCCCCGCGGTCTTGAGAATTCCGCAGTCGATCCCATTTTTGCTGCTGTCAGTTGTGTACAATCCTGCGTAAAACCGAGAGGCAACAGCATGGAATCATTGCATGGCACCACGGTGATCGCCGTGCGCCGCAACGGTCGGGTCGTGATCGGCGGCGATGGCCAGGTGACGCTGGGCAACACCGTGATGAAAGGCAACGCCCGCAAGGTGCGCCGGCTATATCAGAATAAAGTGATCGCCGGATTCGCGGGCGGTACCGCCGACGCCTTTACCCTGTTCGAGCGCTTCGAGGGCAAGTTGGAAAAGCACGGCGGCAATCTGACCCGCGCCGCCGTGGAACTGGCGAAGGACTGGCGCACCGACCGGATGCTGCGGCGACTGGAAGCGCTGTTGATCGTCGCCGACCTCGGTGTGACTTTAATCATCTCCGGTAACGGCGACGTGATCGAACCGGAACACGACTTGGCGGCGATTGGCTCCGGCGGCGCCTATGCCCAAGCCGCCGCCCAGGCCCTGTTGGAACATACCGAACTCGATGCCCGGACCATCGTCGAGCATGCCTTGAAAATCGCCGCCGGCATCTGCATATACACCAACGAGAATTTGTCCCTTGAAGAACTGGCGGGCGCGTGATCCGGAATTCGCGATGGACGCGCCCGCCTCTCTGTTTTCGCCCCACCCCCAGACGGTAGCCGAGCCATGTCGGAGATGACCCCCCGAGAAATCGCCCAGGAACTGGACAAGCACATCATCGGTCAGGATGCCGCCAAGCGGGCTGTGGCGATCGCACTGCGCAACCGCTGGCGACGGATGCGGGTGGCGCAGGAACTGCGCAACGAAATCACCCCAAAGAATATCCTGATGATCGGTCCCACCGGGGTGGGCAAAACCGAAATCGCCCGCCGGCTGGCCAAGCTGGCCAACGCGCCGTTCATCAAGGTCGAAGCCACCAAGTTCACCGAGGTCGGCTATGTCGGCCGCGATGTGGAATCCATCATCCGCGACCTGATGGACGGCGCGGTGAAAATGGTGCGCGAGGAAGAGACGCACAAGGTCCGCCACCGCGCCGAAGAGGCCGCCCAGGAGTTGGTGCTGGACACATTGCTGCCGCGCCCGCGCAGCGTGGGCTTCGCCAACGAGCCGCCGGCGCCGGATCACTCCGTGACGCGCCAAAAAATGCGCGAGCGTCTGCTCAAGGGCGATCTGGACGACCGGGAGATCGAGATCGAAGTCTCCGCCCGGCCGGTGGGGGTGGAGATCATGGCCCCGCCCGGCATGGAAGAAATGACCAACCAATTGCAGAGCCTGTTCCAGAACCTGAACAGTGGCCGCACCCGCACCCGCAAGCTCAAGGTCAAGGACGCCCTCAAGTTGCTGGAGGAAGAGGAGGCGGCCAAGATGATTAACGAGGAGGAGCTCAAGCTGCGGGCGCTGGAGGCGGTCGAGCAGAACGGCATCGTGTTCATCGATGAGATCGACAAGGTCGCCAAACGCGGCGAATACGGTGGCCCGGACGTGTCGCGCGAGGGCGTACAGCGCGATTTGTTGCCGCTGGTGGAAGGCTGCACCGTCTCCACCAAGTACGGCATGGTGCGCAGCGACCACATTCTGTTCATCGCCTCCGGCGCGTTCCATCTGGCCAAGCCCTCCGACCTGATTCCCGAGTTGCAGGGCCGATTGCCGATCCGGGTGGAGCTGAGCGCCCTGAGCGTCGAGGATTTCGTGCGGATTTTGACTGAGCCGGATGCGTCGCTGACCGAGCAGTACGCGGCGTTGCTGGAGACCGAGGAGGTCGAGCTGGAGTTCGCGGCGGACGGAGTACGGCGCATCGCCGAGGTGGCCTATCAGGTCAACGAGCGCACCGAGAACATCGGCGCCCGCCGGCTGCACACGGTTATGGAACGGCTGCTGGAAACCGTCTCCTTTGAGGCGCCCGACCGCTCCGGCCAGGCGGTGATCGTGAATCGCGCCTATGTGGACGCCCATCTGGGCGAGTTGATCAAGGACGAAGATCTGACCCGTTACATTCTGTGAGGCCCGTCCATGAGCATCCGCCCAACCGAAATCAAGTTGCACCAGGCCTCCCGGATTCTGGAAGTCGCGTTCGAGGATGGCGCACGCTTCGAGTTGCCCTGCGAGTACCTGCGGGTATTCTCGCCCTCCGCCGAGGTGCGGGGCCACGGTCCCGGCACGGCAACGCTGGTGACCGGCAAGGAGAACGTGAATATCACCGCTATCGAGCCGGTGGGGAATTACGCCGTCCGGCTGATATTCGACGATGGTCACTCGACCGGTCTGTACTCCTGGAACATCCTGTACGATCTGGGCCAGGATCGGGAGAGTCAGTGGCAAGACTACCTGCGCCGGCTGGCCGAGGCCGGCTATCAGCGCAAGGACTGAATCCGCATTTTCTTCGAGGCGTCCGGTAATCCATGGAACAACCTGAGACGACGCATTTCGGCTACCAGAAAGTGGCCGCCAGCGAGAAAGCCCGCAAGGTGGCCGGCGTGTTCGATTCCGTCGCCGGCAAATACGATGTAATGAACGATTTGATGTCGCTGGGCATCCACCGCTTGTGGAAGCGCTTCGCCATCGGGGTCAGCGGGGTGCGGGCCGGCGACCGGGTGCTGGATCTGGCCGGCGGCACCGGCGACCTGACCAGC
Source organism: Candidatus Contendibacter sp. (assembly GCA_049290615.1). Classification (GTDB taxonomy): domain Bacteria; phylum Pseudomonadota; class Gammaproteobacteria; order Competibacterales; family Competibacteraceae; genus Contendibacter. The sequence goes on along the minus strand of JBATNZ010000281.1, from coordinate 6,012 downwards.
CGGTTGCTGCCGCGGGTCGGGCCAAAGGGTCTGGTGGTGTTGTCCGACATCAACGCCAGCATGTTGAGCGAGGGTCGGCGGCGGCTGGTCGACGAGGGCGCGGTCGACAACGTCGCCTACGCGCAAATCGACGCCGAGCAGTTGCCGTTTCCCGACAACACCTTCGATTGCATCACCATCGCTTTCGGGCTGCGCAACGTGACGTACAAGGAACGGGCGCTGGTGGCCATGCACGGTGCGCTCAAGCCAGGCGGGCGGGCGGTGATCCTGGAGTTTTCCCAGCCGGTCGCGCCGGGCCTGAAGCCGGTTTATGACCTGTACTCGTTCTTGGTTCTGCCGATCCTGGGCCAACTGGTGGCCAGCGACGCCGCCAGCTATCGCTACCTGGCCGAATCCATCCGCATGCATCCGGACCAGGATACCCTGTTGCAGATGATGGAGGCGGCGGGTTTCGAGCGCTGCCAGTACTTCAACCTAACCGGCGGAGTGGTCGCGGTGCATCGCGGCTACAAGTTTTGAGCCGCGCGACCGCTATTATCGCCGCCGGCCTGGAAGCCGCGCTCGATCAGGTTTTGCGGCTCGATCCCGACATCCGATCCCGGCTGGCCGCGCTGGAGGGTAAGGTTATCGCCATCGAGCCGGAGGGGCTGGGTCTAACCCTCTATCTGTTGCCGGGCGTCACCGGCATTCGAGTGGTGGATCAGTGCGCCGGCGAGCCAACCGTTCGTGTCCGGGGTACGCCGCTGGCCCTGGCCCGGCAATGGCGCGGTCGAGGAACCTCTGGCGGCGATATGATCATCGAGGGTGATGCCGCCGTGGGGAGGGAGTTCCAGACCGTGCTGAGGCATCTGGACATTGATTGGGAAGAACAGCTTTCCCGACTGCTCGGCGATGCCGCCGCCCATCAAGCGGGCCGGTTCTGGCGCGGGTTCCAGTCCTGGGGCCAGAGAACCGGCGACACTCTGCGGCGCGATGGCGGTGAATATCTCCAGCGGGAGTTGCAGGTATTGCCGCCGCGCCCCGCGGTCGAGCAGTTCCTGAGCGCCGTGGATGCATTGCGCGAGGATACCGACCGGCTGGCCGCGCGGCTCGAACGCTTGCGCCGATGGTTGGCGACCGGCGATCCGACCTGATCCCACCCCTCCCGCCGAGACGCGAAAACGGCATGTTTGGTCCCGCCCAACTGTTGCGCTTGTTGCACATCAACCGGGTACTGGTGCGCCACGGTCTGGACGATATTATTTTGGCCACCCACCTGTTCCGGCCGATCAGCTTCGTGCGCCATCTGCTGCCATGGAACTGGGTACCGCGCCAGCAACAGCAATTGTCGCGCGGCGAGCGCATCCGGCTGGCGCTGGAAGATCTGGGACCGATCTTCGTCAAGTTCGGCCAGATGCTGTCCACCCGCCGCGATCTGTTGCCGGACGATATCGCCCTGGAACTGGCCAAGCTACAGGACCAGGTGCCGCCATTCCCCGGCGAGCAGGCGCGGGCGATGGTCGAGAAAGCCTACGGTCAGCCGCTGGCGGCGGTATTCGCCGAATTCGATGTACAACCGCTGGCCTCGGCCTCCATCGCCCAGGTCCATGCGGCCCGGCTGCTGGGCGGTCGCGAGGTGGTGGTCAAGGTGTTGCGGCCGGCCATCGAGAAGGTCATTCGCCGCGATGTGGAACTGCTGTACATCGTCGCCAGTCTGGCCCAGCGCTACTGGAAGGAAGGCCGCCGGTTGCGGCCGCTGGAGGTGGTCACGGAATACGAGAAAACCATCTTCGACGAACTGGACCTGGTGCGCGAGGCGGCCAATGCCAGCCACCTGCGGCGCAACTTCCAGGACTCGCCGATTTTGTACATCCCCGAGATATTCTGGCCGGAGACCCGCCGCGAGGTCATGGTCATGGAGCGGATTCGCGGCATTCCGGTGGGCGACCTCGCCGAATTGCGGCGGCGCGGCGTGGACATGAAGAAACTGTCGGAGCGGGGCGTGGAAATTTTCTTCACCCAAGTGTTCCGCGACAGCTTTTTCCATGCCGACATGCATCCCGGCAACATTTTCGTCAACGCCGACGACCCGGCCGACCCGCGCTACATCGCGGTGGATTTCGGCATCATCGGTACCCTGAGTCCCACCGACCAGCATTATCTGGCGGAGAACTTCCTGGCCTTCTTCCACCGTGACTACCGGCGGGTGGCGGAATTGCACATCGAATCCGGCTGGGTGCCGGCGGAAACCCGGGTGGATGAATTCGAATCAGCCATCCGCACCGTGTCGGAGCCAATCTTCGACCGCCCGCTCAAGGACATCTCCTTCGGCGGGTTCCTGCTGGCCCTGTTCCAGACCGCGCGCCGCTTCAACATGGAAGTGCAGCCGCAACTGGTGCTGCTGCAAAAAACCCTGCTCAACATCGAGGGGCTGGGCCGACAACTCGACCCCGAGCTGGACTTGTGGAAGACCGCCAAGCCGTTCCTGGAAAACTGGATGCGCGACCGGGTCGGGCCGCTGTCGTTTCTCAACCGCGTCAAGCATCAAATCCCGCGCTGGGCCGACCAGACACCGGATTTACCCAATCTGATTCATGGCTTGTTGCAACGGGCGAGCGATGGCGAGATCACGGTGCGGCTGCGCAAGCAGGAGATGGAGCACCTGCGGCGTGAACTGCGTCGGGCCAACCGGCGCAATTTTCATTCGACGGTGGGTGCGGCGCTGATGGTCAGCGCGGCGGTCATTCTGGGTTTCGATGCCCAGAGCGGCGTCAGTCTGTGGCAGGCGCCGCTGCCGAGCTGGCTGCTGGGCGGGATCGGGATAGGCCTGTTCCTCGGCGCCTGGCCGACGGATGGCTGAGCCGCTTACGACCGTTGCAACGCGCTTTCGACCTCGTCGCGCTTGACCCGACCGCACAGAATTTCGATCAGACTCAGAGCGAAATCCATCGCCGTGCCCGGCCCGCGCGAGGTGATGAACGTGCCGTCGCGCACCACGGCGGCGCTGCTCAGCCGGATGTCGGTCTGATCGTCGAGAATGCCCGGATAGGCGGTGGCTTCGCGCCCCTTCAGCAAACCGGCACTGGCCAGGACGCGGGGCGCAGCGCAGATGGCGGCGACGTAGCGGCCTTGTTCCGTCATTCGCCGCAGCAGCGCCGCGATTCGCCGGTCCGCCTCCAGCCGTTGCGCGCCGCCCAGGCCGCCTGGCAATACCACCAGATCGAAATCCCGATCCAGCACTGCATCCAAGGTGGTTTCGGGCACCAGGACGACGCCCCGCGAGGCGGTCACGGGGCCAGCTTCCAGTCCCGCCACCGTCACGGTGATGCCCGCCCGGCGGAACAAGTCGATCAGTGTGACGGCTTCCATTTCCTCGCAACCTTGGGCGAGGGGAACGAGAACAGTGGCCATGAACGGTGTCTCCTCCGGGTAGGCGGCAAGACCGGTGTTCATCCGCTCTTGCGGTTTTGCAACAAAGTCATGCCCTTGAGCAGGTTCAGGGCTTCGTACAGTGGGTAGTCGTTTTGCGCCAGATCGCCATCGGCTGCGGTGGTCTTGGCATCGGGCGCGCTGTCCGCTGGTGTGCTGTCCGCTGGGTTCTTGCGGTCGTTACGCAGATGGCCGGTCAGATCGGCTTCCTTGACCGAGTCTGAATCGATGCCGTCGGCGCCGGTCGCCACCTTGAGCGGTTTGAGCTTGATGTCGGGTTCGATGCCCTCGGCCTGGATGGAACGGCCGTTCGGCGTGTAGTAGCGGGCGGTGGTCAGCTTGACCGCGGTGCCGTTGCCCAGCGGCAAGATGGTTTGCACCGAACCCTTGCCGAAGGTGCGCTCGCCGAGGATGAGCGCGCGGTGATGGTCCTGCAGCGCGCCGGCGACGATTTCCGAGGCCGAGGCGGAACCGCCGTTGACCAGCACCACCAGCGGCACGCCCTTGAGCAAGTCGCCGGGCGTGGCCTTGAAGCTCTGGTCGGAGCCATTGCCGCGCCCCTTGGTCTGGACGATGGCGCCCTCCTCGAGAAAATCGTCGGCGACATCCACCGCGCCGTTCAGCACCCCCCCCGGATTGTTGCGCAGATCCAATACCACGCCCCGGAGCGGCCCCTTGTTTTGCTGTTCGATTTCCTGCAAGGCCTGCCGCAGGTTCTGGGCGGTCTTGGCTTGGAACTGGGTGATGCGCAGATAGCCGAATCCCGGCTCCAGCAGGCGGCTCTTGACGCTGCGAACCTGGATGACCTCCCGGATCAGCTTGATTTTAAGCGGCTTGCGCACGCCCTCCCGCACGATGGTCAGGGTGATCGCCGTGTTCGGTTTGCCGCGCATCCGCTGGATCGCGTCCGAGAGTGGCATGCCTTTGACCGAGGTATCGTCCAGCCGGATGATCAGATCGCCAGAGCGGATGCCGGCCCGCTGGGCGGGGGTGTCGTCAATCGGGGCGATGACCTTGAGAAAACCATCGTCCTGACCCACTTCAATGCCCAGGCCGCCGAACTCGCCGGAGGTGCCGATCTGCAAATCCTGGAACGCCTCGGCGTCCAGAAAGGCGGAATGCGGGTCGAGATTGCTCAGCATGCCGCGAATGGCGTTTTCCAACAGATCCTTGTCCTTGACCGGCTCGACGTAATCCTGCTTGACGGCGTCGAGCACGCCGGTGAACGTGCGCAACTCATCCAGCGGCAGTGGGTTTTCCGGCGGCGTTTCCTTCTCGGCCCAGACCGTATGCACCGCCGTCAACGAAACGCCCGCCAGAAAACTCAACGCTAGCGCCAGACCGTGTCGGGTTGCAGCACTCATCATTCACTCCAAAAACCATTTTTGATTGCGCCAGGGGATAACCGGGATATTTAGCCCACTTCTCGCGTAAGACAACAGGACGCACTCGGAAATTGCGGCGCGGGTGGGGAAATCGGCGCGAAAGCAGGCGGCTTTGGAGAAAACCCCGCCGCTGGCTTTTCCAACCAGCGCCGGGGCGTCGCGAAGGCGGGAGGAAGGGCGATTCCGCTTACTTGGCCTTGCCCTGGTTAGCGACGGCGTCCATCAATTTCTTGAGTTCATCGGGATCGGCGAGGTAGTAGCTCTTGATCGGCCGCAGGTTGGCGTCGAGTTCATAGACCAGCGGCACGGCGGTCGGGATGTTCAGGGCGATGATCGCCTCGTCGGACAGGTCGTCGAGGTATTTGACCAGTGCCCGCAGGCTGTTGCCGTGGGCCGCGATCACCACCCGCTTGCCGGCGCGGATGGTCGGCACGATGGTGTCGTGCCAGAACGGCAGCACCCGGTCGATAGTGGTTTTCAGGCTCTCGGTGGCCGGCAGCACCCGCGGGTCGAGACCGGCGTAGCGCGGGTCGAAGGCTGGGTGGCGCGGATCGCTCGGCTCCAGGGCCGGAGGCGGGATGTCAAAGCTGCGCCGCCAAATCTTAACCTGCTCCTCGCCATGCTTGGCGGCGGTTTCCGATTTGTTCAGGCCGGCCAGGGCGCCGTAGTGGCGCTCGTTGAGCCGCCAGGTCCGATACACCGGAATCCACGCCAGATCCATTTCATCCAGCACGGTCCACAAGGTGTGGATAGCGCGCTTGAGCACCGAGGTGTAGGCCACGTCGAAGACATAGCCTTCCTTCTTGAGCGCCTGACCACCTTTCCGGGCTTCTTCGCGGCCCTTGTCGGACAGATCCACGTCCACCCAGCCGGTGAAGCGGTTTTCCATGTTCCATTGGCTTTCGCCGTGGCGGATGAGCACGATTTTGTACATGAGAGTCAAGCCTCCTCACCAGAGTAGTCGTTGTCGTTATCGAATTCTGCGCGAGATCGGCCGGTTCGGCATGCCTGCGCGCCGGCCAGATCGTATGGAATTTTCGCGGCGTGATCATACGCCTGACCAGCCAATTGCGCCAGCTACACTCCGGTTCCGCAGCAATTCTCATTTTGGCGATGGCCCGCTAGAGTAGCCGAACCCTCTTGACCGGAAGCCCCTTGATGAGCGTACCGTTTGGTTCCGCTGTCCTGACGTTGGACGACATCACGAAACAGATCCGGA
>JBATNZ010000280.1:0-6311 GCA_049290615.1 Candidatus Contendibacter sp. | reverse complement strand
AGTTTGGCGTTATTCAAATCCCGCTCGAACCAGCGGTCATAACCGGCATAACCGTTCCAATCCTGCTTGAGTGCTCCATGGTGGACGCGCAGTTTCGCCAGAATGCGCTGCTTGGCGGCCCGCTTGTCGGCGTCGCTCCAGGCGGAGGCGTATACCGCCGCCAGTTGTTCGCGGGCATCCGCCACCAGCCGCAGAAACTCCTCGCGTCGGCGGACATCCGTCGCGTACTCCACCCGCTCGCCAGCCACGCCGCGCCGTTCCAGCCAGCGTTCCGCGCCCAGGCGGCCAACAGCGGTGGCAAACGCCTCGTTGAAGGCGGAATCGTCGGCGATGTACAACCGTTGGTGGGCCAATTCGTGAAATATCAGTTCCGCCAATCGCCCGGGTGGCCAGCGGATGAAGGTATTGAGCAACGGATCGGCGAACCAGCCCAAGGTTGAGTAGGCGGAAATATCGGCCACGTAGACATCATCGCCGCTGGCCCGCAGTTCATCGGCCAGCCGGTGCGCGGCCTCGGCGTCGAAATAGCCGCGATAGCTCAGGCAGCCAACGATCCAGAAGCACCAATGGCGCGGCTCCAGGCTCAATTCCGGCGCGGCGAACACGTTTTTCACCACGTAAGGTCGCCCGATATCGGCGTAATACCGGTAACTGGCATTGTCGGGCAGCGCCAGTTCAGCGCTGGCGAAGGTTCGTAATTCCCGCGTGGTTTCCAGCCGCTGCCGCAGTTCGGGCGACGTAGCGGGATCGGCCAGCACCTCCGCCACCGGCCGGCTGGCGTGCAGCAACTCCCATTGTCCCGCCGCCGCCTGCCGGTAATAGGCCAGGTCGGCGCAACCGGACAGGACCAGCCCAACCCCCATCGTTGCGGAAAGTATCCAGAAAGTTCGCTGCATCGCTCGCAAAACTGTCTATGGTTTATCGAACCGCGCGAAGCGCGCCAACCCACCCACATGACGGCTGGCCTCGCCCGCCGCGCAACATAGCGAATGGGCCCATACGCAATGGAAATCTATCTGGTCGGCGGCGCGGTGCGCGATGAATTGCTGGGTCGGCCGGTCGAGGAACGCGACTGGGTGGTGGTCGGCGCCACGCCCAACGACCTGCTGGCGCGTGGCTTCCGCCCGGTCGGCAAGGACTTTCCGGTCTTCCTGCACCCGGAAACCCACGAGGAATACGCCTTGGCCCGCACCGAACGCAAAACCGCGCCCGGCTATCACGGGTTCAGTTTTCACGCCGCGCCGGACGTGACGCTGGAAGACGACCTGATGCGCCGCGACCTGACCATCAATGCCATGGCGCGCGATGCCCGAGGGCAATTGATCGATCCCTGTCACGGTATCCGTGACCTTGAGGCGCGCTGGTTGCGCCATGTCTCGCCGGCCTTCGCCGAAGACCCGGTGCGGATTCCACGGCTGGCTCGCTTCAGCGCCCGCTACGCGCCGTTGGGCTTCCGGGTCGCGTCGGAGACGCTGGAGCTGATGCGAACCATGGTGACCAGCGGCGAAGTGGACCATCTGACGCCGGAGCGGGTCTGGGCCGAAACCGTGCGCGCCCTGGGCGAACCCTGTCCGGGCCGGTTCATCGAACTGTTGCGCGAGTGCGGCGCGCTGACGCGAATTTTTCCGGAGCTGGACCGGCTGTTCGGGGTGCCGCAACCCCCCTCGCACCATCCCGAAATTGACACCGGCGTGCATACCCTGATGGCGTTGGCGCAGGCGGCGCGGCTGGGCGCGGATACGGTCACCCGCTTTGCGGCGCTGGTTCACGATCTCGGCAAGGGCGCCACCTCGCCCGCTGAATGGCCCCGCCATCTCGGCCACGAGCAGCGCGGCGTCGATCTGGTGCGCGTCCTCTGCCAGCGACTGCGGATTCCCAACATGTACCGGGATCTGGGGATACTGACCGCCCGCTTTCACACCCATGGCCACCGCGCCCTGGAATTGCGCCCGAAAACCCTGCTCAATACCTTGCAAGGTTTGGACGCGCTGCGCAAGCCGCAGCGATTCGAGCAATTCCTGATCGCCTGCGAAGCCGATGCCCGGGGCCGGTTGGGATTGGAGAACCGCGATTATCCCCAAGTGGATTTGCTGCGCCGGATTCACCAGGCGGCGGCAAGCGTTCGGGCGCGGCCCCTGCTCGAACAAGGTCTGAGCGGCCTGGCGCTGGCCGAGGCGTTGCAACGGGATCGGCTGGCGGCGATTACCGAGGCTCGGCGGGAATTCAAAGCCAGCCGTAACGCTTGATCGGCCAATTTCTCGGCTCGATGTTTCATCCATAACCCCTTCTCCTCGCATTGATGACTTCGGAGCAAGACTCATGAAAAAACCATCGCCGATTTATCAATTAAAAGTGACTCTGGCTGATTCCAAGCCTCCCATTTGGAGACGTATCCTGATTGCGAGCGATGTGGATCTGGGCCTGTTTCACAATATCCTTCAGGATGTGATGGGCTGGACTGATAGTCACCTGCATCAATTCAGAGTGGGTGGCGTCATGTATAGCACGCCTGATGATGAGTTTGCTGATGAGCTTGGGATGGAAACTAGAGATGAATCCAAATACAAGCTGTCTCAAGTCCTGAAAAAGGAAAAAGCTTCCCTGACCTACGAATATGACTTTGGCGATAGTTGGGAGCATAAGATCATCCTTGAAAAAATACTGCCACATGATGACTCCATCGAGACGCCAAGCTGCATCAAGGGAAAACGCGCCTGTCCGCCAGAGGATTGCGGTGGCGTCTGGGGTTATGAAAACCTGATCGCGATCATTCAGGATCCCAAACATCCAGAATACCAGGAGATGCACGAATGGCTGGAGGAGGATTTTGATCCCGAGCATTTTGATCTCGACGAAATCAACGAAGCCTTGAAAGCGTATCGCAAGCCCCGTTCCTGACGGCTCAATCGAAACACCACGCTAATCCCAGTCCCCCCATAACGCTTGCACCGCCGCCAGCGCCGCGACGCCGGCGGTTTCAGTGCGCAGCACGCGCGGTCCGAGCCGGACGCCGGTGAAGCCTGCTTGGCGGGCTTGGGCGGTTTCCGCCGAACTCAGGCCGCCTTCCGGACCGATCAACAGCGTTACCACTCCCGTTGGTGGCTCCAGCCCGCGCAAGCCCTGTTCCGCCAGCGGATCGAGCAGCAGACGCAAACCAGGTTCAACGGACTGTCTCAACCATTCCGCCAGCGGCAGCGGCTCCCGCAATTGCGGCAGCCGGTTGCGACCGCACTGTTCGCAAGCGCCGATGACAATCCCGTGCCAGTGCTGGGTCTTCCGCGCCAGCCGTTCGCCAGTCAAACCGATTCCGCCGCGCTCGGCGAATAGCGGCTGAATAACGGCGACGCCCAGCTCGACGGCCTTTTGCAGGGTGTAATCCATCTTCTCGCCACGCGAGACGCCTTGCGCCAGTACCACCCACAGCGGCGATTCGACTTCGCCGGGCAAGGCTTCGGCCACTCGCGCCCAAGCATCCCGCTTGCCCACGTCCGCCAGCGTCGCCGCGCACGCGCCGCCCGCGCCGTCGAACAGGATCAACGCCGCGCCGGGCTTGAGCCGCAATACCCGCACGGCGTGGTTGAAGGCATTGTCGTTCAGTGCCACGGTCGTGCCGACCGTCAGCGGTACGGGGAGATAGAGTCTCGGGATGCGCATATAGCGCTCCTATACAGGTTGTTGTGGAATTTAATGAATCGGGTATTTTTCCCCTCCTTGGATAAGGAGGGGTGGCGCGAAGCGCCGGGGTGGTTTGATTCGCATTTTATCGCATGCGTCAGCCGCGACGACGCGACGATCCCATGGATGAATAGAGAGTAGAAATCACACTCCCCACTAGCTATCATTGTATTTTTTCCATTATAAGCAAAATTTACAATGTTAATACCACGACATGCTTTTTCCATCGTCCGATCCGCCCTGAGCCGGCAGGCAGCGGTCGCCCTGATCGGTCCCCGCCAGGTCGGGAAAACCACGCTGGCCCGGATGATCGGCGAGCAACGGAACGCGCTGTATCTGGATTTGGAAGATCGAGAGAATCGCGACAAGCTGGCCAGTCCGCGCCTGTACCTGGACCGGTTCGAAGACCGGCTGGTAATCCTCGACGAAATCCACCGAATGCCGGAATTGTTCCAGACCCTGCGGGGGATCATCGATCAGGGGCGGCGCGACGGCAAAGGGATCGGGCGGTTTCTCATCCTGGGGTCGGCTGCCATCGAATTACTGCGCCAGTCGGGCGAAAGCCTGGCCGGACGCATCGCCTATGTGGACCTCACTCCCCTGACGGCGCTCGAGGTCGAAGCGCAACGCCCGGCGCTCGAGCAACTGTGGTTGCGCGGCGGCTTCCCAAATCACTATCTTGCCGCCGATGATGCCGAGAGCTTGGCGTTGCGCAAGGATTTCATTCGCACTTACCTCGAACGTGACGTGCCGATGTTCGGCCCGCGCATGCCGGCTGAGACCCTGGAACGGCTCTGGACCATGCTGGCGCATCACCAGGGGGGCTTGCTGAATGCCTCGGAACTGGGTCGCTCCCTGGCGATCAGCACTCAGACCGTGACGCGCTATATCGACCTCCTGGTCGATCTGCTGCTGGTGCGGCGCTTGCAACCCTATCATGCCAACGTTGGCAAGCGGCTGGTGAAAGCGCCGAAGGTCTACGTGCGCGATAGCGGTTTACTGCACGCCCTGCTGAATATCGAGACGCTGGATCGGCTCGCTGGCCATCCGGTGGTCGGGGCCAGTTGGGAGGGATTCGTGCTGGAGGCCCTGCTGGCGGTGCTGCCGTGGCGGACCCAACCGCTGTTTTATCGGACGGCGGTTGGCGCGGAAATCGATCTGGTGTTGGAGCGGCCGGACGGGGAGCGGTGGGTGATCGAAATCAAGCGCGGCCTGGCGGCGAAGCTGGAACGGGGTTTCCACCACGCCCGCCAGGATCTCGCGCCGGCGAGGGCCTTCGTGGTCTATTCCGGCGAGGAACGCTATCCCGTAATGGAAGGCGTCGAAGCGATCAGCGTGCGCGAGATGGCGGCCGTGCTGGCGTCACCGTGATTCGACTCCCGGGGAACCGGATCATGGCGTGGCGAGCGCCGCTACTGAAAGCGGCGCAGAATCGCCCGGGTCTCCGCCGCCGCCATGCGCGGCCCCAGGCTGGTCACCAGCTTGGCCGCCGCCGCCGCCGCCAATGCCCCGGCGCGCCGGTGTTCCCAACCCTGAACCCGGCCATGGAGGAAAGCCCCGGCGAACATGTCTCCGGCGCCGACCGTGTCCACGGCTTGCACCTTGACCGGGTCGATGTCGATCAGCGTCCGACCATCCCAAACCAGCGCGCCTTTGGAACCCCGCGTGATCACAAATTCCTGGCTGAGAGTCTTCAGGTAGGCGATAGTGCCGCCCAGGTCCGCGGCGCCCGCCATGTCCCTGGCCTCGTCCTCGTTGGCGAATAACAGATCCACACCCGAGCCGATCATCTCCAGCAATCCCGCCTTGAAAAATCGGACCATATTGGGATCGGACAGGGAGATGGCGGTCTTGACTCCGGCGGCCTCGGCGAGGCGCTTGGCCGCGATGCACGCCTGGCGGGCGGTCTCCGAGGTGACCAGATAGCCTTCCATGTAGAAGTATTCGGAGTCGCGCAGGGCGTCCTCGACCAGCTCCTTGGTGGATAATTCGCCGCTGATCCCCAGAAAGGTGCAAAGGGTACGGTCGCTGTCCGGCGTGACCAGCACCACGCAACGGCCCGTATGACCCGGTTCCTTCTCGGTATGGTGATTGGTGTTTACCCCGCCATCGAGCAGATCCTTCATGTAGAAGTGGCCGAGATCGTCCCCCGCCACCTTGCAGGAATAGAAGCTGCTCCCGCCGAACTGGCTGACCGCAATCATCGAATTGGCCGCCGACCCACCCGAACCACGCTGGTGAGGGTGCGCGGCCAGATGGTCCATCATCCGCAACTGACATTCCTCATCCACCAGAGTCATCACGCCCTTGTCGATGCCCAGCGCCTCCAGGTCGGCCACCTCGACCTCGTACTCCATATCCACCAGCGCATTGCCGATCCCGTAAACGTCATACTTCGCCATCATGCCCCCATCATTGAGTAGTCAAAAAATGGATTATACGGACCCGCGGTTCCATCAACGTGAATTTGAACCGTGATCCTTTCCGTGTTTTGCGTGGACAAAAATCGTCGCCACGATTGCCGCTCGCAGCCGCTCCACATCATCGTCGCCATTGGTTTTGAGCGGATCCTCGGCGGCCGCCGGCGGCTCGTCGTACCGGAGTTGCCGTTCCAGCACTTCAACATCGGCCTCGGC
>JBATNZ010000279.1:0-2458 GCA_049290615.1 Candidatus Contendibacter sp. | reverse complement strand
AGAGGCGTTTTTGTACAGCCTCTCGTGAGCTAACCCTTTGAAAAGAAACCCTCACCCCTGCCCCTCTCCCGCTTGCGGGCGAGGGGTTCTTGTACAGCCTCTTAGTTGGTGATCACAGCTCGTTGTGATAGAGGTACGATCATACTGCATGTAGCTAGACGGCCCTCTATCACAGGAAAATTTACAGAAGGGAAAGGGCGCTCATCGCGCCCTTTTTCATGAGTTAACGCCCGATAGAATCAGGTATTGATCTTGTGCAGGGCGCGGCCGTGGACGGCCAGCGCCGCCTCGTGCATGGCCTCGTACAGGGTCGGGTGAGCGTGGATGGTGCGGGCCAGATCCTCGCTGCTGGCGTGGAACTCCATCGCCAGCACCGCCTCCTGGACCAGCTCGGACGCGAACGGGCCGATGATGTGGCAGCCCAGCAGGGTGTCGGTCTCGGCGTGGGCCAGCATCTTGACCATGCCGGCAGCGGCTTCCATGGCCTTGGCGCGACCGTTGGCGCTGAACGGGAAGGTTCCGATCTTGTAGGGAATGCCCTCGGTCTTGAGCGCCTGCTCGGTCTTGCCGACCCAGGCGATTTCCGGATTGGTGTAGATCACCCATGGAATCGCGTCGTAGTTCAGGTGCCCATGCTGGCCGGCGATGTTCTCGGCCACCATGATGCCTTCCTCGGAACCCTTGTGCGCCAGCATCGGCCCGCGCACCACGTCGCCGACCGCATAGACGCCCGGCAGATTCGTCACGCACTTGTCATCGACGTGGATGTAGCCGCCTTCGTCGAACAGCAGCCCGGCCTCGGGCGCGGCGACATTGTCGGTGTTGGGGCGGCGGCCCACCGAAACCAGCAGTTTGTCGACCATGATCTGGTGATCGCCGTCCTTGTCCTTGAAATAGACCTTGACGCCATCGGCGGTCTTCTCGGTCGCGGTCACTCGCGTACCCAGGCGAATATCCAGACCCTGTTTCTTGAACTGGCGCAAGGCGTCGCGGGCGATCTGCTGATCGGCCAGGGCGAGGAAATCCTCCACTGCTTCCAGCATGACGACCTTCGAACCCAGCCGGTTCCACACGCTGCCCAGCTCCAGGCCGATCACGCCGGCGCCGATCACGCCCAGGGTCTCGGGCACCACGCGGAAATCCAGCGCGCCGGTCGAATCCACGATCAGCCCCTCGGCGTTATTCACCGACGCGGCGCCGATGTCGATCGACCGCGAGCCGGTGGCGATGATGACGTGGTCGGCGCCGACCACGTCCACCGAACCGTCGCGGGCGGTGATCTCGACCTGGCGGCCGGCCAGCAGCTTGCCGTGGCCCCGCAACCACTCGACCCCGTTGGCCTTGAACAGTGCGCTGATGCCGTTGGTCAGTTGCAGCACGATGTCTTCCTTGCGCGCCATCATCCGGTCCAGATCCAGCTTGACACCCTCGACGTGGATGCCGTGGCTGTCCAGACCTTCCAGGAGGTGATGGTACTGCTCGGACGATTCGAGCAGGGTCTTGGACGGGATGCAACCCACGTTCAGGCAGGTACCGCCCAGGGCCGGCTCGTTCTTGAAGTTGATCCATTTTTCCACGCAGGCGGTTTCCAACCCCAGTTGCGCGCAGCGGATCGCCGCCACGTAACCGGCCGGGCCGCCGCCGATGACGACCACATCGTAAGTCTTAGCCATTGCTTACACCTTCATTATGGGTGAGGGGTGAGTCCGCATCAGACGTTCAGAATCAGCCGGGCCGGGTCTTCGATGCCTTCCTTGACGGCGACCAGGAAAGTCACCGCCTCGCGACCGTCGATGATGCGGTGGTCGTAGGAGTGCGCCACGTACATCATCGGCCGGATCACGACCTGACCGTTCTCCGCGACTGGCCGGTCCTTGGTGGCATGCATGCCGAGGATACCGCTCTGCGGCGGGTTGAGGATCGGGGTGGACATCAACGAACCGAACACGCCGCCGTTGGTGATGGTGAAAGTGCCGCCGGTCATCTCCTCGACGGTCAAGGTGCCGTCCTTCGCCTTCTTGCCGAACTCGCCGATGGCTTTCTCGATGTCGGCCACGCTCATCTGGTCGACGTCGCGCAGGATCGGCACCACCAGGCCGCGTGGCGAGGACACCGCCACGCCGATGTCGTAGTAGCCGTGGTAGATCATGTCGCTGCCGTCAATCGAGCCATTGACCGCCGGGAAACGCTTGAGTCCCTCGACCACCGCCTTGACAAAGAAACCCATGAAGCCCAACCGCACCCCATGCTTCTTCTCGAACTCGTCCTTGTAGCGGGACCGCAGGTCCATCACCGGCTTCATGTTGATCTCGTTAAAGGTCGTCAACATGGCGGTGGTGTTTTTGGCCATCAGCAGCCGTTCGGCGATGCGAGCGCGCAGCCGGGTCATCGGCACCCGTTGCTCCACCCGGCCGTGCGCGTCGGACGGCAGTGGCGCGGCCGGAACCGGAGCCGAAAC
>JBATNZ010000278.1:0-2804 GCA_049290615.1 Candidatus Contendibacter sp. | reverse complement strand
GTTTCGGGGCGCAGCGCCAGCAGCAAGCCAATGCTGCCCAGACCGCCCGCCGCCGCGCCGGTGATGTCGGCTGCGTACAGGCGCGGGATGTGCGCGGGGAAGCGGCTGAAGCTCAGGCAGATCGCCGTGGCGGCGCAGAAGAAGGGCACGATCAGCAACCCGTAGATCAGCGTCAGCCGCGCCCACTGCCGAGAATCCCAGAGAATTTCCAGCGCGTTGAAGCCAACGCTCTGGGCGGCGAGAAAGGCCAGCGGCGCCGTCAGGCCGAACAGGCCGGCGGCGGTCGCAAAGACGCCGGTAAAGCGCGCCAGCAACGGACGCTGGGCCAGCGTCACCACCGCGCCCGCCGCGCCGTAACCCAGTAGCGCCACGCTGATCATCATGTAGGCGAAGTGGTGCCACTGGATGATCGAGAACAACCGCATGAGCAGGATCTCGTAACCCAGGGCCGCGGCCGAGAGCAGGGCGATGGCCGGATAGGGGGGATTGCGCGGTTCCATGTCAGGCTCCACGGCGAGGGTCAAGGCAATGCCGCAAGCCGTGGCCGGCTCAGCGCTCGCCGCCGGTCAGCGGCACGAACCGCACCGGTAGAATCTGTCGGGTGGTGACCGCGCCGTCCGCCTGCTTTTCCACCAGCAGGAGATATTGGGCGAGAAAATGCGCCCCCACCGGAATCACCATGCGCCCGCCGGGTTTGAGTTGGCGGATCAGGGGCGGGGGGATGTGACTGGCGGCGGCGGTCACCACGATGGCGTCGAACGGGGCCGCCTCTTCCCAACCGTGGTAGCCGTCGCCCACCCGGGTCTGAACATTGGCGTACCCCAGCGCCTTGAGCTGCTCGGCGGCCCGGCGCGCCAGGGGTTCGATGATCTCGATGGTGTAGACCCGCCCGACCAGTTCGGCCAGCACCGCTGCCTGATAGCCCGAACCGGTGCCGATTTCCAGGACGGTCTGCCCCGGTTGGGGCCGAATCAGATCCGTCATCAGGGCGACGATGTAGGGCTGGGAAATAGTCTGGCCGTAGCCAATCGGCAAGGGCCGGTTGTCGTAGGCATGGGGAACTTCAGCGGCGGGCACGAACCGATGTCGCGGCACGCGGGCGATGGCGGCCATCACCGGCGCGGCGAACTCCTGGCGACGGGTCTCGACGGCGGTTTCCCGGGCGAGCGCGGCGATTTCCGCGCTCATCCGCTGGCGTGGGCCGTCGAAGTCGTCGGCGGCCAGCAGGCCAGCCGCAAGCAGGCCGAGCAGCGGGCCCAGCACCGTCCGACCGGGTTTGGGCGGGTTAAAACCGTCTTGCTTGTTGGGGGTCATGGTGCTTTGGAGGTTGAGCCCATTCAGTCAGCTTTGGTTTTTGGCGGATCCATGTCTTCGGGTTTGATTTCCCGGAGCGTGCTCCGAGAAAATCCAGGGCCGTGAGGTCTGGCCATTAGAGATTGCCAGACTGATTAGATTCAGAACCAGAACAACGACGGTCAGAGAAAGCGGAAATCGGCCTTGTCCTGATGCAATGCCTCAACCCATGCCGCACCTGCAGCCCTGTTCATCCTGGAATGTTCCCGCTCCGGGGCCGGACCGCTCACTGCGTCCCGGACGGAGGACCCGCCGGCCCGATGGCTTTGAAGAGGCCGGGCTGCACGCGCGTCCAGCGCACTCCGCCCGCCGCCTCGCTGGCTCGTCCATCGCACGATTCTTGCCCGAGTCAACCACTCACCCTGCCCCGCGTTCGCCTAACCGCCCGGCCGCCTCAAGAGGTCTGCCAGGTGGGTCGGGGAGATGGCGTTCTGGGGGGACATCGGGTTCCCGGCATCCAGCGCGTCCTGCCACCGGCCGATCCAATAGCGAATCACGGTCATGGGCAGGCCGGCCCACAGGCCGAACCCGTCGGCGTTGGAGAAATGGCTCCCAAACGCGCGCGAGTCGAAGGGGGCGAGCCCGCGGGCTGACCACTCCCGCCAGCACTGCGTCAGACCGGTCATGATCAGCACCTCGTCGATGGAGGGCTGCCCAGAGACATCGCTGATTACCCCCGACAAAGTCAGCAAGGCTTTGCGGAACAGGGTGAGTTCTTCGGGAAACCGCATCGCCCCCGCGGTCCCCAGCCGGTCCAGCAACGCCATCAGCCAATCGAGGCCCGGAAAAGTCCCCTGGCGTACCTGCCGCAGACCCGCCGCGACGGCGGCGCGCAACGCAGTCTCGTCGGATGGGTGTCCCAGGCTCGCGATCGCGCGGGCCGCGCCGGCGTCGTCCAGCGTCAGGGCGCTCGTCACGGCCTGCACCACGGCGACGCGCTGCGCCTTGCTGAGGGGAGTGACCAGCGCCCAGTCCAGGATCGCCAAGCGGCCGTCGTCCGTCACGAACAGGTTGCCCGCGTGGGGGTCGGCATGGAAGACGGCGGACGCTGCGGCGTCGCTCCAGAACGGTTGGGCGATCAGCGCCTCGATCAGGGTCCGCGCGAGCCGCCGGCGCTCGCTGGGAGAGGAGCCGGGGTCGGTCACCTTGCGGCCGTCGACCCGGTCCATCGCCGTCATCCGCGCCGTGCAAAACGGCCACAGTCGCGGGATGAGGACCGCCGGGGAATCGGCATAAAACGCCGCCGCCCGCGTTAGATGGGCTTGTTCGCGGTCGAGCCGGATCTCGTTCGCCAACAGCCGGCGCACGCTGTCGAGCGTGTGGCGATAATCGAGCGCCGGCAGACCATGGTCCGCGCAGCGCGCCTCCAGGAAAGCACCGAGCGCCGACCAGATCGCCAGTTCTTCGTGCATCTGCTCCTCGACGCCGGGCCGCAGCACCTTGAACACGCC
>JBATNZ010000277.1:0-5987 GCA_049290615.1 Candidatus Contendibacter sp. | reverse complement strand
GTCTGGAAGCAGCGGTCGAGTTCGTCCCGCCCGGCGCCCTGGCGGATCGCCGTTTGCAAGGCATCGGCCGCCGCCTGGACCCGCGTCGCGCCCAGGTTGCCGGAGCCCTTCAGGGTATGGGCCAAGCGTTGCACGTCCTCCAGGTCGCCGGTCCGCAACCGTTCGCGCAGGCGTTCCAGCTCGTCCCCGTGGCGGTCGACGAACAGGGCCAGCAGGCGGCGATAGAGGGGCAGCTTGCCGCGCACGACCGCCAGCCCGCGCGCGAGGTCGAGGCCGGGAACGGCCGCCAGGTGTTGCCGCCAGATGGCATCGTCGTCCGCCACCGACGTCGGCGCGGAGGGCGGCGCCGACGGTGGCAGCGAGGCGGTGGCCGGCAGCCATTTGAGCAACGCGGCGTAGAGCGCGTCCGGGTCGACCGGCTTGGCGACGTGGTCGTTCATACCGGCGGCCAGGCACTGGCGCCGATCCTCGTCAAAAGCATTGGCGGTCATGGCCAGGATGGGGGTGTGCTCCCGACCCGGCAGGGCGCGGATGGCGCGGGTGGCCTCCAAGCCGTCCATGACCGGCATCTGCACGTCCATCAGGATCAGGTCGTAGGCGGTGGCGTGGGCTTTGGCGACCGCCGCTTGGCCGTCCTCGGCGAGATCGACGGCGAGACCGACCGCGCTCAGCAGGTCCAGGGCGACTTCCTGGTTGATGGCGTTATCTTCGGCCAGCAGTAGCCGGGTGCCGGCCGGGCGCCGCCGCAGTGCGGTCTCGGCGTCCGTCGCGCCGATGGTTGGGGTGGTGGGGCGGCCATGCCCCCGCTCCAGCCGGGCGGTGAACCAGAAGGTGCTGCCCACGCCGGGTTGGCTCTCGACGCCGGCCGCGCCGTCCATCAGCTCGGCCAGTCGCCGGGTGATGGCCAGCCCCAGGCCAGTGCCGCCGTATTGGCGGGTGGTGGAGGCGTCGGCCTGTTCGAAGGCTTGGAAAATCCGGGCTTGCTGCTCCGGGGTGAGGCCGATGCCGGTGTCCTGGACTTCGAAACGCACCCGAATCCGGTCGCCCGTCTCCTCCAGCAGCCGGGCGCGCAGGGTGATCGTGCCCCGCTCGGTGAACTTGACGGCGTTGCCGGCGTAGTTGAGCAGGGCCTGGCGCAGCCGGGTCGGGTCGCCGCGCAACCACAGCGGTACCTCGTCGCCGTCGACCTCCACCGCCAGCCCCTTCGCCTTCGAGGAGTCGGCGATCAGGGAATGGACGTGGTCGAGGAGGGTGGAGAGGTGGAAATCCGTGCGCTCCAACTCCAGTTTGCCGGCTTCGATCTTGGACAGGTCGAGGATGTCGTTGAGGATCGCGAGCAGGTGCCGGGCGGCGGTGGCGATCTTGCCCAGCCGCTCGGCCTGCTCGGGCGTCGGTCCGGCCCGTTGCAGCAGGTGGGTGAGGCCGACGATGGCGCTCATCGGGGTGCGGATCTCGTGGCTCATGTTGGCCAGAAACGCGCTTTTGGCCCGGTTGGCGGCCTCGGCCCGCTCCCGCGCCTCCGCAAGCTGAACGGTGCGTTCGGCGACCAAGGCTTCCAAGTGGTGGCGGTGACGGTCCAGTTCCGTGCTGATCTGCTTCTTTTCGGTGATGTCTTCCTTGATCGCCACGTAGTGGGTGATGCGCCCGTCCGGCTGGCGGATGGGGGTGACGATGGCGAATTCGATGTAGTCGCTGCCGTCCTTGCGCCGGTTGTGGAACTCGCCTTTCCAGACCTGACCTCGGGTGAGCGCGTCCCACAGGGCGACATAGGTGGCCTTGGGCGTCTGGCCGGACTGCAGGACGCGCGGGTTCCGGCCCAGCACCTCGTCGCGGCTGTAGCCGGTGGTGCGGAGGAAGGCTTCATTGACGTATTCGATGCGCCCGTCGAGATCAGTGATGACGATGCTCTCGGGGCTTTGCTCGACGGCTAGGGAAAGATTGCGCAATTCCATCTCGGCCTGCTTGCGCTCGGTGATGACGTCGAACACGGCCACGAAATGGTCCCGCCGCGGGCTGTACACCGCAATCGAGAACCACATCCGCAAGGCTTCCACGAACATCTCGAAACGTTCGGGCTGTCCGGTCGTGGCGACCCGGCCGTAGATCTCGAACAGTTCCGGGTCGGCCTCGCGGATGCCCGGAACGACCTCGGAGATCTTCCGGCCGACGACGTCCCTCAAGCCCGTCAGGGTCGTGAAGGCTTCGTTGACGTTGAGGTAGACGAAGTCTTGGGGGCGGCCGTTCTCGAACAGCATCCGGCAATAGGCGAATCCGTTCAGCATGTTGTCGAACAGCGAACGGTACGTCGCCTCGCTCTCGCGCAGCGCGGTTTCCGCCGCCTGTCGGGCGCGCTGCTCGTCCGCCTCCCGCAGGCAACGCTCGATGGCGGGAACCAGGCGGGCCAGGTTGTCCTTGAGAATGAAATCCCAAACCCCGAGCTTGAGCAGTTCCACCGCCCGTTCTTCGCCCACCGTGCCGGAAACGAGGATGAGGGGCAGGTCGGGCCTGCGGTTGCGGATCAGATCCAGGGTGGGCTCGAACCTCATGCCGGGCATGTTGTAGTCGGCCAGGATGGCGTCCCAGGGATAGCCGTCCAAGGCGTCCTCCAGTTCCGGCGGGCTCGCGACGCGGGTGCAGGCTGCCTCCAACCCCTGCTTGCGCAGATGCCGTTCCAGCAGCAGGAAGTCGGCTGGGTTGTCCTCGATGACCAGCAGTTTCAGGGGAACGTTCATCAACCTTCATCCATGGGGCGGATCGTTGGTGGCCAGCCAGTAGAGACCCAGGCGCACCACCGTCTCGGCGAAATCGGCGAAGGCCACCGGCTTGCGCACGAAACTGTTGGCGCCGCTCTGGTAGCTCTTCAGCCGATCCCGCTCCTCGTCGGAGGAGGTGAGGATGACCACCGGCAACAACCGGGTGCGCGGGTCCGCCCGCAGGCGCTCCAGCACCTCCAGCCCGGACAGGCGCGGCAGGCTGATATCAAGCGCGACGACCGCTGGTAGTTCCATCGGGTCGCGGCTGGCGAACTCGCCTTCGCCGAACAGGTAGTCCAGCGCCTGCTGGCCGTCTCGCACCACGTCGATCCGGTTGGCCACGTTCGCCTTGCGCAAGGCGCGCAGCATCAGCATCTCGTCTTGGGGATTGTCCTCGACGATGAGGATGGTCTTGTTTTTCATGCGGCCTCCTCGCGGAGGGTTTCCGCGTAGGGCAGGGTGAAGCGGAACGTCGCGCCGCGTCCCGGTGCGCCTTCGGCGCGGATGGCGCCGCCGTGGCGATGCACGATGCGCCGCACGGTGGCCAGGCCGATGCCGATGCCGGGGAATTCGTCCTGCCGGTGCAGACGCTGGAAGGCTTGGAACAGCCGGTTGGCGTGCGCCATGTCGAACCCAGCGCCGTTGTCGGCGACACAGAAGCAGCGTTCGCCTTCCTCGTCCTCACTATAGACACGAATCGTGGCGTTAGGTGTCTTGGCGGTGTATTTCCAAGCGTTCTCGATCAGGTTGCGCATCACCACCTCCAGCATGACGGGATCGCCCCGAACGCGCAGATTTGGTTCCACCCGCCAGGCCACCCGGCGATCCGGCTCGGCCGCGGCCTGCTCCGCCAGCAGCCGTTCCGCCAGGGCGGCGAGATCCACCGGGTCCCGGCGCAGTTCGCCGCGCGTGCTGCGCGACAGGGTCAACAGGCCGTCGATCAGCTCGCTCATGCGGTGGCTGGCCAGGGTGATCTGGTCGAGATAGACCCGCGCCTCGCCATCCAATCGCTCGCCGTAGTCTTCCAGCAGCGCCTGGCTGAAGCCGCTCATGGCGCGCAACGGCGCCCGCAGATCGTGGGAGACCGCGTAGGCGAAGGACTCCAGTTCCTGGTTGGCCGCTTCCAGTTCGGCGGTGCGCCGGTGGACCCGCTCCTCCAGTTCGGCGTTGAGGCGGTGGATCTCGTCCTCGGCCTGTTTGCGGCGCTGGATGTCGTCGACGACGGAAATGAAGTAGTCCAGTGCGCCGTCCGCTTTCCGCACCAGAGTGACGGTGAGGTTGATCCAGACGAGGCTGCCATCCTTGCGGCGATAGCGCTTCTCCATCGAATAGATGTCGATCTCGCCGGCCAACATCTGGCGCACGTAGGCTAGATCGATGTCGAGGTCGTCCGGGTAGGTGATGTCCTGGAAGGTGCGCGCCAGCAGTTCTTCGCGGTTGTAGCCGACGATCTCGCACAGTTTGCGGTTGACCCGCAGCCAGCGGCCGTCCAGCCCAACATGACCGATGCCGACCGCCGCCAGATCGAACGTGACCTGGCTTTGCCGGCGATCGCGTTCCGCCGCCTCTCGCACCGCCGCCGCTTCGTCCAGCCTCTCCCGAACCTTTTCGATCTCGGTGATCGCCAGGCGCGTGCCGCGCGGCGCGGACGTCGTCGTCAGCGTGGCCACCACCCCGGCCAGTCGGCGGCTGGCCAGCAGTCCGCCCAGAACGCCGATCAGCGTGGCTCCCAGGATCGCGGCCAGGAGAGTCGTCGCCGCCACGAGTAGCGGTTGGCGATAGACATCGCGCGGGATTGCCAGCGCTACCGACCACGGCGACACGGTCGATTTGACGACGAAGCGCCCGGCGGCATCAACCGCCGTTTCCGGGTTGAAGCCGGCTAACGCCCGCCGGGCGATGACGTCACCGTTGCCGTCGAGCAGGGCGAGTGACCAGCCGGCGGGTAGCGCCATCTGGTCGAGCCGATGCTGGAATTGGCGGAGTTCGAAGGTGGAGATGACGAAAAAGGTGGTTTTGCCTTCGCGCAGGCCGGGCACGGTAATGGACACCAGCGGTTCCCCGGCGACCGGCCCGAACAGGATATTGCTGACCGCGGGCTTGCCTGTTTCCACTACGATGTCTATTGCCCTGCGGCCCTTGGGTCGCGGCAGCAGGGGCAGTGGGGTGCCGAAGGGGACGCGCGTGTTAAACAGCATGTGCGTCTCCAGGTCGGCCAGGATGACATGACTGCCGAAACCCTGATGGAAGTCCTGGGCTTCCTGGTAGAGATCCTTCCAGCGCGAAGGGTCGTCCGCCAGCGGCGACGCGGCCAGCATGTTCAGCGCAGCGATGCGCGCGCTCAGGTGCTGGTCGATCGCGGTGGCAAGATTTTTCGCCAGGTTGGCGGCTTCCAGATCGCGCTCGGCTTTGGTCGTCAGGACGTAGTTAATCGCCAGCCAGGCCGCCAACAGGACCAGTGGCAGCACGCACAGCCAGATCAGCCGGGTGAGAAACGCGGAGAGCGGCATCCCCGCCGGTTTTGCCGCCCGGTCGGGTGGGATGAAAGCGGGGGGCGGAGTCATGGCGCGTCTTTCTCGGCGGGCAGGGCCGGCGCATCGGGAAAGGCCACGGAGAAGGGCGGTCGCGCGGCGACCAGGATCGGTACGCCGAACTGAGTGTTGGCGACCGCCACGACGAGCGGCTCGGGCGGCGGGGGCGGCGGCTTCCGCAGCCAAAAGATGGCCAGAACGACCAGAACGACCAGGGTAGTCGCCGCAACCGCGATGAGGAAGGATCGCTTGTTGGTCATTATGGTTCTCCTTCATGGGAACCGAGTGGGTGCTCGAGCCAGAATCCTTGGGTAACGGCGGTTCACTCCGCGGCGCTGTTCGCGAAGGTTCCTGGCATAGTATTCCAAACTCATGGCGCCCCCCTGTTATCAAGCTGTTAAAACGGCTTTGGGGTCAAAATCAGGCAGTAGATACTCTGCTAACCAACGTCCCCGAAAAACTCCAAATGCGTATCACAGAGACGGTAAGCAAAACCCAAGCCAATATGCAGGTTTGCAGTCGCGCCTGCGTGTCGAGGACGGGCGTGACCGGTCGAACGCCCGGGTTTGAAAATCATGAGGTCAGGAAGGCCAAAAACGCCTGGCTCGGGGTCTGGCCGGGGTCAGCCTGGGTTTTCCCCTCCTTGGCTAAGGAGGGGTGGCGCGAAGCGCCGGGGTGGTTGGAGCGTTTCGGCGGGTAGACC
>JBATNZ010000276.1:0-2208 GCA_049290615.1 Candidatus Contendibacter sp. | reverse complement strand
CTAACTCCTTGATCTATATGATTGTCGATTTGGGCTTCCAACCGATTTTGGCCCATCCAGCCGGCTGGAGACGGAATCGGCGAAAAATTTTTCTGAAAAATCAATGAGAAATTTTTCGACAGCTTCTAATCCTGCCGCGCTTTGCCGGGGCGCGTTGCCAGGCGGGCTACGCCGCAAACCTGTGGTCGATCTCCACCAGCGCTTTCCCAATGGCGCTGATCCGGGTCTTGGCAACGTCCCATTTCCGGGCCAGGGAACGCCACTGCGAGGTGGCGGTTCTGACCTGCTCGACGATCTCACGCCAGTTTCCGATGCCCGCTTGTCGAGCGATTTGTTCGATCTGCTTCAAGCCTGGATTGCCGCTGCCGGCGATGTCCGTTGCATGTTCGTTGCGCATTCCGGCGCTGAAGGTCAGATCGTAGGCCGGAGCCAGCCGCCAGCCGCTCTCCTGGCGGATGAAGGAAAAATTGCGGGCATGGTCGTCCTTGTTGTGGGTCAGGACATTAAACACCATCAGGCGAAACGCCCGTGCGACCTCTCGGACATCCCGGGTCAGATGGAGGGTTGCGCCGAGGACGCTGTCGTAACCCACCGAAGGATAGCGGTGGCTGGCGTACAGGTAGCCGGACAGGGTCAGGACATGGCGCTTGTCATTGCCGTTGCGGTCAAAGCGGCGCGTGGCGAACAGCGCTTCCGCGCTCCGGCCGATGCGCGCCGGGATCAGCCGCGATTCTGGCGTCTCAACGCCAGCCAGGCGGGCCATGGCTGCGTAAACCTGTTCGATCCGTCCCATGTCCAGCGGGTCGTCCCGCGCCCGGAATTTGACCAGCCAATGGTCGTAACCCTCGGGCAGGGGGCTGAATCCTGACTGACCGATGGCCGCATCGTCGGAGAGCGCAATCGTCACCTTCGGGCGGGCGCCACCGGGCGAACCGCCCTGAATGTATAGCTGCTGCAATACATCCGGCGTTTTACCCGCCAGCACGGCCCGCGCCGCCCGCGCCAGGGTGGCGATATCAACCGTTTCGGGAATGTTCCCCGCAGGCAAGGCCGGTTCGTATTCCAGGGCGCCCATGCCCCGCTCACCCAGGTATGCCAGGCGATCCAGCGGGGTAATCGCCTGAATCCGCTCGCCAAGAGTCTGGCGGAAAAAGCGATCCATCAGCAACAGGCCCCAGCCGTCCGGCAGCGAGTCGTGGAAGACTCCATGCAACCCGTCGAACACCTCCGGGCGCTTGGGCGGCTGGATGCTCGGGTTAAAGTCCAGCGAACCCGGCGCCAGATCAAAACCCCGCACGATCCAGTCGGGATCGTATTGAAAATAGATGCGCCCGCGCTCGCCCAGCCCAATCTGTCCGACGTTCTGGCCGGCGAAACGGACGCGCAGGCGCGCGACGGGAATCATCCGCGTCCGCGCCGGCGTGGGGTGGGAAAGATTTGCTCAATCGAAACCGGTGGTTTTTCCGGGAACAGTGCGGCGAATTCATCCAGGCCATCCAGGATACTGGCCAGCCGCAGCAATCGGTTCAGGGCAATGTAACCGGTGGTTTCGAAGCGTTTGATCGTGCTTTCCGGCACGCCGGACCGGGCAGACAGGCTGCGGCGCGACAGGTTTTCCGCCAGGCGGCGGGCCTTGGCGCGGGCCGCGATCATCTTGCGCACGGCTTCGGGGGTTTGAAAAATAAGAGGTCCCATACTGTCTATTATAAGCTGGAAAAGCTCTTAATGGATCACTGATGGTCTGTAATTCGCTGATGGGAGGGGGTGTCCGTGTTGAGTGGCCTGAAGATGGTCTCCCAGGCCCAAGGGCCTTCGGTGTGTTCCCGGCGGAAGGTTTCAGCGGCATACAGACAGAAGATTCGGAGCAAAGCACGTCGCCAGCTTCCCATCCTGATCGAGGAGAATTATTTGGTCGAATGATGTTCTTAAACTCGCGTAAGTGGCGTCGCTCATTTTGTAGGCATACAGCGGCCGATCATCAGGTACGGTCTGGCGGGTGTGAGCGAAGAGAAATTTTGTCAGCCAATCCCTGTTTGTGTTGCCGTGCATGTTAATCATTCCAAAAGGCCTTTTTTAATTTGGGTTCTTCGACTGTTCTTGTGGAGCCAGCCATGCCGGGGGCCAGACTTGAAGCCAACTGATTGATCATAAATGGTTTCTAACCAATCTCCAGCCAGCTTAACAGGCCGAAACCCGCCCTGCGGGGCC
>JBATNZ010000275.1:0-21092 GCA_049290615.1 Candidatus Contendibacter sp. | reverse complement strand
GCCTCCATCTGTTGCGCCGGAGCCGGAGCCGGTTCAGCCGCCCGTCAGCCCGCCGGTCCAGCCGGTTCAGCCGCCCGCGCCGCCGGCCGACTTGCCACCGGCGGAGATCACCCGCGAGGGCAATCAGGCGGTGGCGGCATTGCTCGAGAGCGCCGACAAGTACGTCAAGAGCAAGCAACTGGACAAGGCTGGCGCCGCCCTGGAACGGGCGCTGCGGATCGAACCGCGCAATGCTGGCATCTGGCACGACCTGGCCCAGATCCGTCTGCATCAGGGGCAATATCAGCAGGCCGAGTCGCTGGCGAGCAAGTCCAGCAGTCTGGCCGGCGGCAACCGGGGCTTGCAGTCCCGCAACTGGAAGGTCATCGCCTCCGCCCGCAAGGCCGCCGGCAATACCGCCGGCGCCGAGGAGGCCGAGGCGCGGGCCTCGCAGTTCTCGCGCTGAGACCGGCGCAGTCGCGGGATGCCGCCGTGGATGTGGCCGAATTGCTGGGGCCGGAGGGTCCCCTGGCCCAGCGGGTGCCGGGGTTCGCGCCGCGTCCCCAACAACAGGATATGGCGGTGGCGGTTGCCGCCATCCTGGAAGACGGGGGGTCGCTGATCGTCGAAGCCGGCACCGGCACCGGCAAGACCTTCGCCTATCTGGTGCCCGCGCTGCGGTCCGGGGCGCGGGTTCTCATCTCCACCGGCACCCGTCACTTGCAGGATCAGCTTTTCCATCAGGATTTGCCGGTGGTGCGCCGGGCGTTGCAGGTTCCGGCGCGGGTGGCGCTATTGAAGGGACGCGGCAATTATCTGTGCCTGTACCGCTTGCAGGCCGCCGAGCAGGAGGGGCGGCTGCCATCGCGCGCGCAGGTGGCCGAACTGCAGCGCGTCCGTCGTTGGGCCGGGCGCACCCGACGCGGCGACATCGCCGAAATCACCGACGTGCCGGAATCCTCGCCGCTCTGGCCGCACGTTACCTCTACCGTGGATAACTGTCTGGGACAGGATTGCCCCCATCTGGATGACTGCTTTTTCGCCAAGGCGCGGCTCGATGCGCTGGCGGCGGACGTGCTGGTAATCAATCATCACCTGTTCTGCGCCGACCTGGCGCTCAGGGAAACCGGGTTTGGCGAGCTATTGCCTGGGGTGGAGGCGATCATTCTCGACGAGGCGCACCAGTTGCCGGAGATCGCCACGCACTTTTTTGGCCGGTCGCTGAGTGGCCGGCAGTTGACCGAACTGGCGCGGGATACCGTGGTTGAACAAGCACGGGACGCGGCCGATTTTCCCGAGTTGCGGCGCCGCGCCGAGGCGCTGGCGACAGTCGAGGCGGTGCTGCGGGAGGCGCTGGGGACGGCGGAGCGCCGGGCGCTGTGGTGGGAAGCCGCCAATCAACCGGCGGTGCGGGCGGCGGTTGACCAGTTGACGGAAGCGCTGGAGCGGTTGCGGGAGGCGTTGAAGGAAGCGGCGCAGCGCGGCAAGGGTTTGGAAAGCTGCTATCGGCGGGCCGAGGATTTGACGCAGCGTCTGGTCGCGGTGACCGGGGAAGCGAGCCATCCCGACAATGTGCGCTGGTTCGAGACCCGCGGGCGTGGCTTCACCCTGAGCCTGACCCCGCTCGACATTGCTCCAACCTTCCGAACCCGGATGGAAGCACGGCCCTGCGCGTGGATTTTCACCTCGGCGACATTGGCGGTGGGAGAGAGTTTCGAGCACTTCGCGGCGCGGTTGGGGTTGCGGGATTACGCGGCGCTACGGCTGGACAGTCCGTTCGATTTCGCCAGCAACACCCTGCTTTATCACCCGCCTGGATTGCCGGATCCGGCCTCGCCCCAGTACACCACGACGCTGCTGGAGGCGGTCTTGCCGGTGCTGGCGGCCAGCCGGGGGCGGGCGTTTCTGCTGTTCACCAGCTACCGGGCCTTGCGCGCGGCGGAGGAGGGGCTGACGGGGCGGCTGGATTATCCACTGCTGGTGCAGGGTGCGGCGCCGAAGGCGGTGTTGCTGCGGGAATTCCGGGCCTTGGGCAACGCGGTGTTGCTGGGGACCGCGAGTTTCTGGGAAGGGGTGGACGTGCGCGGCGAAGCGCTGTCGTGCGTGATCATCGACCGATTGCCGTTCGCCTCGCCCGGCGATCCGGTGTTGCAGGCGCGGATCGAGTCCTTGCGCCAGCGCGGCGAAGACCCGTTCCGCTGTTATCAGTTGCCCCACGCGGTGATCACGCTCAAGCAGGGCGTGGGCCGGCTGATCCGGGACGTGAGCGACCGGGGGGTACTGATGCTTTGCGACCCGCGCCTGCTGACCAAGCTCTACGGACGGGTGTTCCTGGACAGCCTGCCGCCGATGCCGAGAACGCGGAAATTGGAACGGGTACAAGCGTTCTTCGCGGGGGATACCGGTTGCGCCGCGCCAGGCGAAGCGCCACAGCAGGCTTGAGCCTTGGCCGGTCCAGGAGACCACACACCCATGCCCAAAATGCGCGCCAGTTTCCAGGGACTGGTCCGGGTGTTGGCGAAAAGCCTGTACCCGGAGCCGGATGTCTTCATCCGCGAGTTGTTGCAGAACGCCCATGACAGCATTCAACTGCGTCGGCTTGACGAACCCGGGTTGACCGGCGAGATTCGCATCGATGTGGACGAATGCGCCCGCACCCTGAGCTTCAGCGACAACGGGACGGGCATGGATCAGCGGGACATTGAGGAATTTCTGAGCGTCATTGGCAGCACCGGCACTGGCAGCCGCGCTCAGGAGCTGGCCTCCCGTGAAGTCGCGGTCACCACCATCGGCCAGTTCGGCATCGGCCTGCTGTCGGCGTTCGTGGTCGCCGAGCGGATCGAGGTCTACACCCGCAAGCCGGGCGCGGCGCAAACCTGGCGCTGGACCAATCACGGCGGCGAAGACTATGAACTGGTCGCCTTGCCCGCAAATGCGCAACCGCCCGGTACGCGAGTGGTGGTCACGCTGGCGCCGAATCAGACTGTTTTTCTCGACGGTCATCTGCTGCGTCAAACCGTGCGGCGTTATGCCGACCTGCTGCCGTTCCCGATCCTGCTCAACGGTTTCGGGCCAATCAATGCAGTCAACGCGCCCTGGCATGAACCGGGTTGGCGCGATCCCGTGGAGCGGGGCCAGAAACTGACTGCCTTTCTGAGCCAGCGTTACGCCGACTTGCCCCTGCTGGTGATTCCCGTTGATCTGCCGCACCCCCGCACGCTGGGCGGCTTGTACATCGCCGCCCGCTATACGCCGGTCGGTCAGGCCGGCGGTCGCGTCGATCTGTTTCAGGCGCGCATGTGCATCCGCTTGCATGATCATGAATTGTTGCCGGAATGGGCGCCGTTCGTGCGCGGCGTGGTGGACTGCCCGGACTTACAGCCGACCGCCGCCCGCGACAATGTGCTACGGGATAATACCTATCACGCCCTGCGCGAAGCCTTGGGGAAAACCATCGTCGCGGCCCTGCTGGACCTGGCCGTCCGCGACCGGCCACGTTTTCTGCAATTGTGCGACTGGCACAACGACGCTCTTAAAGGCATGGCGGCGCAACATCAGGACTTCGGCGCGGCGGTGCTGGACTCCTTACCCTTTGCCACCAGCCAGGGGCAATTGACCCTGCCCGATTATCTGGCCCGCCAGTCGCCGGGGGCGAAAGGTAAACGGCCCCTGTATTTCTTCACCCACGAAACCGACGCCAACCAGTTCTACCCACTTTGTCAGGCGCATGGCGTCCTGGGTATCAATGCCGGGGGTGCTTTTGATGAAGCCCTGCTGCGCCGCTATGTCAGCCAGCATCCCGATCAAGTGGACCTGAAACCGCTGGATCGCCTCGACGACTCGGCGTTGTACCCCCCGCTCGATGCGGCGGCGCAGCTTTGCTATGCCCCCCTGTTGCGGGCCGTGGATCGGGCGTTGGCCGACGCCGAAGCGCCAGCGCGCACGCGGATTCGCCAATTTCAGCCAGCCACTCTGAGCGCGGTGGTACTGTCGGGCCAGCGGCTGACCGCTTTCGACCAGATGGAACAGATGCTGGAAAAGTCGCTGCTGGTGAACGAACTGGCGGAACTGGCCGGCGAGGTGCGGGACCATCTGCGCCGTCAGCCGCTGGATTTGTTGCTGAATGCCGCCCATCCCCTGGTACGGCGCTTGGGCGAACTGGCCGATCCCGATCATCCCCGTTATCGTCCGGTCCTGACCGGGCTGTATTACAGCGCCCTGCTCAATGCCCGACATCGCTTGACGCCCGCCGCCGCCCGCCATTTTCACGCCGACTTGCAGGCGTTGCTGGTCTCGCATCTGGATTTGCAGATCGGCCATGATTCTTGATCGCCCGACTCTCGCCCGATTACGGGAACAGGCCGCCCAGGCGCGGAAAGTGGGCCGCTACGCGCAGGCCGCACACTGGGAACGGCAAGCGGTGGAACTGGCCGGTACCCTGGGACTCATTGGCGAGCGGACCCGGGCGCTGCTGTGGGAAGGCTACAGCCTGCGGCACGCCGGCCAGGATGATCTGGCGCTGGCCGTCTTGCTGCAAGCGATCCATGAACCCGCCATCGACCCGGCGGATCGATTCAGCGCCCTGATCGCTATTCTCCACATCAGCCTGGAGCGCAAATCAGCCCGCTTTTGCCGGGCGCTGCTGGAACAGGGACGGCGTGATCTGGTGGAATTTCGCCAACCGTGGTCGATGTTGCTGGATTTCCTGGAAGGCGAGTTGGCTTTTCGGCGGGGAGATTTCGCGGCGGCCTGGGATTGGTATGGACGCGCCTGGGCCGGGCGGCGGGAAATCCATCCCCGGCTGACGCCGACCACCCACCTCTGGGCGCTGTGCCGCACCGCTTTCCGCCGCCGCGACCGGGTGGAACTGGAACGGCTAACCCATCAGTTGAACGAGTTGCGCCAGAACTCGATCCTGGAACAGCAGTTGGTGATGCGCGCGCAATGGCTGTGCTGGCGAGCGCAACGCGCCGCTATGGCGTCCGCTGTCAATGCCGATTCCACGCCGGTTGAGCAGGCGCGGGTATTCCTGGCCGCCGCTGAAGAGCGCGAACTTCGTGATTTTGGAGCACGGCTGGAGGCGCTGCGGGTGTTGGCGCTGGCTGGCGACTGGGATCTGATCGATGTTGCGTTGCGCCGCAAGCCCCTGCCTCCCGACACTTTCGAGACTGCAATCGGTCTGGGCGATCTGATGCTCGGTCGGGCACGGGCGGCGTGGGCGCTGCCGGCGGTTGATGACGACTATGGCGAAACGGCTATCGGCACCGTATCCTCGCTGGCGGCTGGCTTGGGTGAAGCGGCAATTCATTATCAATCCGCGCTGAAACTGGCCGAAGATCAGGACCGGCGATTGGAAACCAGTTGGCACAGCGATACCGTCCACCAGCGGCTGGTCCTTATCAAATCTGGTCGCCAAGTCCGGTAACAAGGCCCCCGATGAATGCGCGCACAGTTCCCATTGCTTCCGCTCAGAGGTTCAACCGCTTGAATAGCCTCTCTGGGATATGCAGGATGATCAACATGATCCAGTGCCAGAACCAGGGCAGGTAAACCTCGTCGCGGCCACGCTCGACGGCGGCGACGATGCCTTGGGCAATCCGGTCGGGCCGCGCCCACAGCAAACCCTTCTTCTCGAACGCGGCGGTCATCGGCGTATCGACGAAGCCCGGCTTGACCGTAATCACCTGGACGCCCTTGCCGCTCAGCCGGTTGCGCAACCCCTGCAGGAACAGGCCAACCATGCCCTTGGCCGCGCCGTAGACATAATTGCTTTGCCGGCCCCGGTCGCCGGCGACCGAGCCGATGGCGATCAGGACGCCGCGCCCACGCCGCTCAAAGATATTCGCCAGCAAGGTCGCCAGGCTGATTACGCTGAGCGCGTTAGTCTGAATCGCCGCCAGTGTCGTTGCCACCGACTGCTGGCAGGCCGCCTGGTTGGGCAACGTACCGTGGGCGATCAGCGCGATGTCAATGCCGCCAAGCGCCTGTTCGGCCCGTTCCAGCAGGGCTGGATGCGCGTCAAGCCGGTCGAGATCGAGGCTTTCTTGTGTGACCGGTTGGCCGGATCGAATCTCCAGATCGTGGGCGATGGCGGCCAGCCGTTCGGTATTGCGCCCGACCAGGTAGAACTGGGCGCCGGTGGCGGCGAAGCAGCGGGCGGTTGCTTCGGCAATGGCCGAAGTGGCGCCGATGATCAGGATGTTGCGCATATCGTCTCCTTGGAAGCTCAGTCGGCCATCACCCGCCGCCAGAAGCTGGAGGAAAACCGGGGATCGATGTAGCGGCTGAATTTCGGCCACTGCGGAAAATACCGGCGGAAGCTGTCGCCGCTCATCCGGGCATCCTTGGCCGGATAGACCGCGCCGCCGGCCTGTCGGGTCACATCATCGAGCCGCTCCAGCAGATCGAGCGTCTTCCGCCCGAGATTGGGAAAATCCAGCGCCAGGGTGAAGCCGGGTCGCGGGAACGACAACAGGCCACCCGAAGCTTTTTCGCCGAAGCGCTTGAGCACCGCCAGCATGGAACCCTGACCGCTGGCGGCGATGCGGGCCAGAATTTCCCGCAGGGCTTCGTGGGCGTCGGCGGGCGGAATGACGCACTGGTATTGGAAAAAGCCCCGCCGCCCGTATAGCCGGTTCCACTCCAGCAGGTTGTCCAGCGGATAGAAGAAGGGCTGGTACGGCACCAACCCGCGCGCCGGGCGCGGCAGGTGGTAATAGATCCGGTTGAACCACCGTACACTGAGATTATTGACCAGCGAGACCGGCGGGGCGAACGGTACGGTCAGCGTCCGGCGTTCCGCTGGCGACGGTTTCATCAGGCCGGGCGGCGCGTGCATCCCTGCCATATAAATCCCCCGGCCCAGCACCCGGCCGGCGGCGGCGCAATCGACCCAGGACACGATGTAGGGATAGCGCGCCTCGTAGTCGGCGTTGAGCGCCAGAAACTCGTCCAGGCTGGCGAAACGGCGGTTTTCGGCCACGATCCAGGGATTGGCGATGCGCTGCAACTGGATTTCGACCCAGGTGATGAGTCCGGTCAATCCCAGTCCACCGACCGTGGCCCGGAACCAGTCGGCATTACGCTCTGGGGTACAGGTCAGGCGCTCCCCATCGGAACGCAGCAGATCGAAGGCGCGAACATGACCGCCGAAGCTGCCGGCGAGGTGGTGGTTCTTGCCATGCACGTCGTTGGCAATCGCGCCGCCGAGCGTCACGAACTGGGTGCCGGGGGTGACTGACAGAAACCAGCCCTGCGGCACGATCAGCGCCAGAATTTCCGCCAGCAGCACCCCCGCCTCAGCCCGCAACACACCGCTGACCGGATCGAAAGCGATGAAGCGGTCCAGTCCCCGCGCCAGCAGCAGCGCGCCGCCGTCGTTCAGGCCGACATCGCCGTAGCTGCGGCCGTTGCCGAAGGGCAGGCAGGACAGCGGTTCCGCTGGCAGGGCGAGGGTTTGAATGTCGCGGCAAGGCAAAATCTGGCGCGGCCTGGAGGGCGGGTAACGGCCCCAACTGGTCGGCGCGGTGGTGGACATGGTGGCGCTCACCTCGGCATCGCGCCCAGCAAGATGAGCGCGCAGGCCAGCAGTACGTAGCGGCTGTGGGCATCGGTCAGGGCAAAGATGATCGGGTCGTCGTGCATCTCGCCGCGATGGGTAATCAACCAAACCCGGCTGATCCAGTACAGCAGCGCCGGACAGAGCAGCCAGATCACCATGGGCTGGCCGTACAGCGCACGGCTGGTTTCGCTGTTGATGTACAGCGCCAGCACCAGCACCGCCAGATAGCCGGCGGCCCCACCCAGATTTTGCAGAAGGCCCAGATCGTCCACATGGTAACCCCGCCCACTCGCGCTCAGGTCGCCCTGCTCGCGCAGGGTCCACAGTTCGGCGTAACGCTTGACCAGGGCCAGGCTTAGGAACAGGAACATCGAAAATGCCAGCAGCCAGAACGAGGGTTCGATGTTTGCCGCCGCCGCGCCGGCGATGATCCGCAGGGTGTACAGCCCGGCCAACACGACCACGTCGAGCATCAGGGTGCGTTTGATCCGCAGCGAATAGGCGAGGGTGAAGAGGTAGTAGATCGCCAGCACGGCGCTGAACCAGGGTGGGTTGATCAGCAGACTCAGGCCAAAGGCTGCGATCAGCAGCAGCGGAATAGCCACGACACCCTCGACGATGGGGAGTTGGCCAGCGGCGAAGGGGCGACGGCATTTGCGGGGATGGCGGCGGTCGGCGCTCAGATCCAGCAGATCGTTGAGCAGGTAGACGCTGGAGGCGCACAGCCCAAAGCTGAGGAAGGCCAGCAGCGCCAGCGCCCATGTGGTCGGCTGATTCCAGGCGTGACCGGCGACCAGCGGCACGAAAATCAACACGTTCTTGAGCCATTGATGCAGCCGCAGTCCTTGGACCCAGTGCCGCCACGGTTTTTCATTCGGGCTGAAGACCCGTTCCACTTCGCAGACGGCGCGGGCCTGGTTGGCGACGGATGCGCCGGCGTTGACCACGAGGGCGCGGCGGGCGTGTTTCCAGACGGCGAGGTCCACGGCGGCGTTGCCGGCGTAGTCGAAGCCGCGCTCGCCGTAGCGTTCCACCAGAGTTTCGGCCTTATACGGGCCGGCCAGATTGCGGTCGCCGTCGGTCGCCAGCACGTCATCGAACAGGCCGAGATGCTCCGCGACCCGTTCGGCGAAGCGGCGATGGGAGGCGGTGACCAACACCAAGGTTCGCCCCTGTTCCTTCTGCTCGCGGAGAAAGGCTAGCAATTCCGGGTTGTAGGGCAGGGTGTCGATGTCCAGTTCCACCCCCTCGGCGATTTCCGCCTTGAGCCGGGCCTTGCCCGCCGCCAGCCAGCGCGGCCAGTGCCACACCGACAGCGGCGCCTGTTTGAGTTGGGCGAAAGCGGCTTCCAGCAGCAGGTCGGAATTCAGCAGGGTGCCGTCGAGATCGATGCAGAGGGGAATGGGGGATTGCATGCGATACCGCTCGCCTTGTACACCGTGATCTTGATAACCTGCTATTCCGGTAGCCAATCTTCAGCAAGAATTTTATCTAAAGGATAGGGACATGTCTCAGGGAAAGATGATAGTGGTAAGTGGGTTTGTTTGGCGGCAGTCCACTTTGCTCTTTGGTAAGTTTGAGCCAATTCCAGCAAGGGGTGGTTTTTTAGGCTGGGGCTGTCTTTTATTGCCAACTCAATTTGCAACCTTGAATCAGTAATAGAGTCCAGCCAGCTATCGGAACGTCTTTGCGGTTGATATTCCCATTTGAGCAGATGGAGTAAAAGCCGAACCAGTTGGCTTGAAATCCCTCTTTTTTCGCTCTTGCCCAAGTCTTCCAACTCCTCAACCAAATGTTCCAGGTCGATATTCTGCCAACGCCCTTCCCGTATCAGGTCGGCAGTTTCGCGCGCCCACAAACTTAAATCTGTTGCATAATTTGTGTTCACATTAAATGACCTCTTTGCTGAGTTTAGTTAAAACGTGGTCTGTCCCTGATTATTCTTCTATCTACAAACTGCCTTGATCTTATATTGAATACTAAAGCTTATGGGATCATGGTTATAGTTATGAGATTTTGGGAATGAATAAACCGTTATTTCGTCATCATGAATGACGATCAAGCTCATTATCGTATTAGGTGCGATAAAATCCACTCTGTTAATTTGGATATTGTGAAGGACTTGCTCATTGACAGACTCGGTACCGATGTTAATATGCATTAGACAACCAGGATGGTCGAATATTAACTTGATGCCTTCTCTTGGAGAAATTACCCGAGCGTCATTAGCCCTAGTTTGGTGGCTTGAGGCGCCGATCAAAGTTTTTTCCTGTTTATACAGGTCAAGCCCAATTTCCTTAAACATTTCTAATGCATACGGAGAAATTTGGATGGCGTCTGAATCAGTAACCGAAAGCAGCACAATAGGAGTTTGCTTTTCCATTCGCAGTCCACGCAGTATTTCCTGAAGCCCTTTGATTTTAACTGGAACGCAGAGAACGATACCTTTGATGATCCAAGATGTTCTCTTTATCATTAAATCATTGAAACAATCCGTTACTTCCTGGTCTTCGATCCCCATATATTGGAGTCGATGCAAGGAATGGAGCTGAAATGCATCGCTTCCTCGCGCTGTCCCGGTCATGATGCCCGACACGTCACTATAATATAGTCGGGATTTCAATTCTGCTTGTCGCTGGTTGGCCCAAGTATTAGTCGCGACAATGGTGGAATTAAAGAGAAGCCCTATCAAAAAAAATAGGGATAACATATTGATTTTAAATTTACATTTAGAGTATCTATAGTTTTCTGACAGGAATAGGACAATCAGAATCGGAACTAGCCAGAATTGTGGCGCTAATCTCGCCCACCAAGCAGCTTCGGTAATAAAAATGCTTGCCATGATGGCAGCGATCATTACCCAACCCTGGGTATGGCGCAAGAATAAAGCAAGAAGTCCAGTAAGAATTAGTAGTCCACTGAACAGTGGACCAAAACCCGAGAATCGAGTGTCCACCGATGGTTCGAATTCAAGGGATGAGAATGGCATTATCCACTCAGGTTTTTTCCAATCAGCTTTACTATGGGTAGAGAATGTAGCGATCAAAAATTTTTCGAAGCGGTTTTTATTAATGAACTCAGGCACCGCCATGCCGCTGATGGCATTCTTATCACTTTTAAAGGAGTAAGCAATGTGAAATGGGTTATGATATTGGATGCTATTGGTAACATAGGGATTAAAGCCAAATATCAATACTGCGGCGAACCACGTCCCTATACCAAATAATGCGAGTTGCCTCGGAAACGTCTTGTCGACCCACCAAGCGTATGCTAACAGAAAGAAGGCAAAGACTGTTCCATAAACTAATCCAGTTAGCTTTGTGTTGATTAGAAGGGGTAAATAGATCAAGCTGTAGAAGAGATAAATCCTGTTCTTGCTGTGGATAAAAGCGATGCCGGACAATAGAAAGATGTTTAGGGCGGCAGCTAAAGTCCCATCGATGTATCCGGAAAAGACCTGACACAGAATAACAGGGTTAACGGCAATGGCGAGAGCCGCTAATAACCTCAAGGAAATACTTAAAGATAGGGTAGCTTTTAGAAAATGGAGGGATGAAAAAAATACCGTCGCCAGCAGCCAAAGGTTGATAATATGAGTCTTTTCCAGATGGCCGAAAGCAGCTTGCACTGTAGCTGTAACAATCCACTGCGCCTTTGGGTAACTCTCCAGTAAGCTTCTTTCTTCTGCTTTCAGCAAAGGAAGTTTCGAATGCCCACAGCACTGCCAGTCATAGAATGGATTCCAGCCATTAGCGAGATAAAGAGTCGCTGGACCGTGGTACGTTCTAGAATCCCAAAAATCATCGATTAAATAGACACTCAACTCCATGGTAACCCATCCAGCCATTAGCAAGACACTTAGCCAGATTCCGACAAAAACTGTGTTTTTTACTCCATGCATCCACAGTAAAATAATGAAAAAAATGAATAGAAATAAGGCAAGATGGTAACCAGACAATGGGATATTAGCCAACAGAGAGAGCGAAGAAAAGATATACAAAAAAGGCACGGTAAGTAAAAGGATGTCACTTAATATACGGATGTTGATAGGTGTTTTAATGCTATTATACAGTATCATTTTATAATTATTCCTTACTCAATTTTCCAGTTCTGATTATGCAGGCCTCTATTTAATGCCTGATAAGCCCGCTGCCAATTTTCCTAAAACGACTACAACTACGGAGTCACCTAGCACCAGAATTAGGGTAATGAAATTCGTTGGGTTTGTTGGCCAGTTGTGGAAAGAGTCAGGAATCTATGTCCTAAAGCATTTCAAGTCTCTGAGATTACAGACTAACAGCCTGTAAATCACCAATTTTACGATTGGCTTTCAGGTACACTTGATCGCCCTCCACCAATGCCCAACAACCCCACCGCCAGCCCGCCCAGCGCGACCGCGAACCACAGCGTCGCAATCCGACAGAGCAGTGTGATCGCCACCGCCGACGGACCGTCCGAACCAAAGACGACCAGCAACACCCCCATCACCGCCTCAGTACCTCCCAGCCCGCCGGGCAGGAATGATAAAGCACCGGCCAGTACCGCGATGGCATAGATGCCGATGCCGGCGGCGAGACTGACCCCGATGCCGATGTCGCGAGCGATCAGGTACAAGGATAGTCCTTCCAAACCCCAGGACAGCACGCCCAGCCCCAGCCCGAACAGAAAGTAGCCGGGCCGCATCAGCACCCCAGCCGAATCGAGCAGACGGGCCAGTCGGTCGAATTGATGGCCGAAGCGATGACCCTGTCCCCAGCCCCGCAGTTTCTTCGGCAGCCAGGAGCGAGTGACGAGCCAGCTCAGTCCCAGGGTCAGCATCCAAGCCACCGCCACCAGCCAAGCGTAATCGGGCCGGGCCAGTACGATCAGCAGCGCCAGCAGGCTCATCGCCAGCATGTCCAGTAGCCGTTCCACGAACAGCGCCGCCAAGCTCTGGGCATAAGTCACGCCATGGCCGTGCAGATACAGCGACCGCACCGCCTCGCCAGCCTTGCCGGGAGTCACGGTCAGGGTGAATCCGGCCAGGTAGTAAAGAAAATGCCGCCGCCACGGCAGGACATGGCCGAACGCGGCGACGTAGCGCTGCCAGCGCCAAAACCGCAGCAGGTAGTTGAGCAGCGACAGGGCGAAGATCGCCAGCAGCACCGGCAAACTGACCCGCCGCAGCGCGGCGAATACGGCCTCGCGGTCCGCGAACAGTACAAACCCCAGATACAGCAGGGCGGCCAGGCCGATGCTTAGGGTCAGGGCGCGGCGATGATGGGGGGACATGGGATGTGTCTAATGGGATATTTAAGGTATTTTAAACAGTCCCGCTCCCGACCAGGGTACGGTGCGCGCCGTAGGCCAGCAGCCCGCAGCCGGCGATGACCGCCGCCATGGGCAAGGCCGAGCCCGCGCCGAGCAGCCCGACCAGTGCGCTGGATACCGTGGCTACTCCGAATTGCAGCGTACCGATCAGGGCCGAGGCGCTGCCGGCACGGGTGCCTTGATGCGCGAGCGCGGCGGCCATCGCGTTCGGCGCGGTGAAGCCGAGAGTGACCAGATAGCCGAACAGCGGGACCAGCAGCGCTGGCAGCCCACCCCAGCCGCTGGCCGCGACCGCCAGCAGAACCAGTCCCAGCAACACGGTCGCGCGGTTGGCGCGCCGCAAAATCGCATCGGCGCCATGGTTCAGGAGCAGCCGGCGGTTGTATTGCGAACTGGCGATCAATCCGAGCGCGTTCAGCCCGAACAGCCAGCCGTAGTTCTGCGCCGATACCCCATGGAGTTCGATGAATACGTGCGGCGAGCCGGTGATGTAGGCGAACATGCCCGCCTGCGCGAATCCGCCGCTCAGGGTGTAACCGATAAAGCGCCGGTCGCGCAGCAACTCGCCGTAGACGCGCAGCGCCGCCCCAATCCCGGCGCTGGCGACGGTATCCGCCGGGCGGGTTTCCGGTAGATAGCGCCAGACGGCGAGCAGGCAAGCCAGTCCGAACAGCGCCAGCACCGCGAAGATCGCCCGCCAGTTGGCGAGGACCAGGATCCAGCCGCCGATAAATGGGGCGAGAATCGGCGCCAGCCCCATGACGAGCATCAGCAGCGAGTACACTCGCGCCGAGGCGTGGGCGTCGAAGCGGTCGCGGACCACGGCGCGGGCGATCACCACGCCGGCGCAACCGCCCACCGCCTGCACGAAGCGCAGCGCCACCAGCGCGGTCATGTTAGGCGCGAGCGCGCAGCCGACCGAGGCCGCGATGTACAGCGCCAGCCCGGCGTACAGCGGCGGCTTGCGCCCGTGGCGGTCGGCCAGCGGACCGTGAATCGCCTGGCCGAGCGCCAGCCCGATAAAGAAGCTCGATAGGGTGAATTGCGCCGCGGAGGCTTCGGCGCCGAACTCGGCCGCGATCGTTGGCAGGCTGGGGAGGTACATGTCGATCGACATCGGTGCGAAGGCGATCAGCGCGCCAAGGATCAACAGCCAGGACAGGGATGGAGTGGTCGGGAGATGCTCCGGGACGGGTTGCGGTGAATGCGACATCTCGTAAGATCTGGAGTCGGTTCGGAAAAGTTTACGGCGCCGTGGAGTATTCGATATGCGCATCCTGCTAGTGGAAGACGATCCGATGATCGGCGACCGCCTGCGCAAGGGCTTGCGCGCCGAGGGGTTCACCGTGGACTGGGTTCGGGATGAGCGCGGCGCGGAACTGGCCGTGGAGACTATCGACTACGCGCTGGCGTCGCAACTCATCCGCACCGTGGCGGGGTCGGCTACCGGCTCGGCGACACGGCGTGGGCCTTGGCCAAAGATCGTTTTGTGGAGTGCGGCTCGTTCCGCCGCATTTTACAATATAACTATAACTTATTGGCTTAACTAATAAAATTTATATGACTTCTTCCTTGCGACCTGTCGAAAAACTGCCACTAACCATTTTGTTGCGAA
Organism: Candidatus Contendibacter sp.; assembly: GCA_049290615.1. GTDB lineage: Bacteria > Pseudomonadota > Gammaproteobacteria > Competibacterales > Competibacteraceae > Contendibacter. The sequence goes on along the minus strand of JBATNZ010000275.1, from coordinate 6,627 downwards.
TCTTTCTGCCTTTCGCCGGCGGTTATTTTCTGTCCTACGTCTACCGCACCATCAATGCCGTGCTGGCGCCGCGACTGGCTGCTGATCTACAGCTCGACGCCGCCGCTCTGGGGCTGTTGACCAGTGTCTATCTCCTGACCTTCGGCGCGTTCCAGTTGCCGCTGGGTGTCCTGCTCGACCGCTTCAGCCCACGCAAGGTGGAGACCGTGCTGCTGCTGTTCGCCGCCGCCGGCGCCGCCATGTTCGCGCTGAGCGACGGCTTGGGCGACCTGGTGCTGGGGCGGGCGCTGATCGGTCTGGGGGTATCGGCCTGCCTGATGGCCAGTCTGAAGACCTTTGTACTGTGGTTTCCGCCTCTGCGGTTGCCGGCAGTGAACGGCTGGGTGATGGCAGCCGGCGGTCTGGGGGCGCTGACCGCCACCTCGCCGGTGGAAGCGGCCCTGCAAGTGACCTCGTGGCGCGGGGTATTCGTCGGACTGACGGGGTTGACCCTGCTGGCGGCGGCGGCGATTTTCCTGATCGTGCCGGAACGACCGACCGTCGGGCATGGCGGCGACTGGCGGGCGCAATGGCGCGGCATCGTAAAGATTTTCACCAGCCGGGTGTTCTGGCGGCTGGCCCCGGTTGGCGCGCTGTCGCTCGGCGCCCATCTGGCGATTCAGGGCTTGTGGGCGGGGCCGTGGTTGAAGGATGTGGCCGGTTTCGACCAGGCGGCGGTGGCTCAGCATCTGTTCTGGGCCGCCGCTGGCATGGTGGCGGGGTTTCTGTCTTTAGGCAGTCTCACTTATCGCCTCAACCGACTGGAGGTGTCGCCGGTCGTGGTGGCGGTGAGCAGCATGGTGATCTTCATGGGGGTGCAACTGTTGATGATTCTGGGGTATGGCGCCGGGTTGCCGGTGTGGATCGCCTTCGGTTTCTTCGGCACCGCCAGCACCTTGAGCTACGCGATCCTGTCGCAGTCCTTTCCGCCGGCGCTGGCCGGGCGGGTGAATACGGCCTTTAACCTGCTGGTGTTCGTGGCGGCCTTTCTCATGCAATGGGGATTGGGCGCGGTGATCGGACTCTGGCCTCGAACGGCGACAGGGGGTTATTCGCCTGCCGGTTACGGGGTGGGGTTGGGGTTGATGGTGGCTTTGCAGGTCGCCGCTCTGGGATGGTTTGTGTATGCGGGGGCAAGGGCGAAATACCGCTCCCAGGAAATTTAGCCTACTGTAAATTTTCCTGTGATGGCGAGGGTTCGAGCGTGGGCTGGACCGTAAACTCACCGCTCAAGCTATTGATCCTGCTGATGGGCGTAACCCTACGATTACCCGAACCGCAGTTCGGATCACAGGAAAATTTACAGTAGGCAATATTTTGAATTATCTGGCTATTTTAATGAAATTAGGGTGTTTATTCTAATTTTTGCGTTTAAGTTCTCAATATGACACGGTTCGACCATAACTTATTGAAATCTAAACGCAACCCAGGATTACGCCCATGCCCAGCTATACCGCTCCCGTTCGCGACATGCAGTTCATTCTGCACGAACTGCTCAAGATCGACCGCTATCAGGGGGTGCTGGCCGGTTTCGACGAGGCCACCCCGGAAACCGTCGCCGCCATTCTGGAAGGCGCGGCCCAACTCAGTCAGGAAGTGCTGCAACCGTTGAATGTGGTCGGCGACCGGGAAGGCTGCCGGCTGGAGAATGGCCGGGTCACCACCCCGACCGGCTTCAAGGACGCCTATAACGCCGTGGTCGAGGGTGGCTGGACCGGCCTGATCGGCGATCCCCATCATGGCGGTCAGGGTCTGCCCTACGTGCTGGGGCTGGCGGTCAGCGAGATGATGGCCTCGGCCAACATGGCGTTCACCATGTATCCCGGTCTGACCAGCGGCGCCATGGAAGCGATCGAGATCGGCGGCACCGAGGAACAGAAGGCGCTCTACCTGCCCAAGATGGTCGCCGGCCAGTGGACCGGCACCATGAACCTGACCGAGCCGCACTGCGGCACCGACCTGGGCCTGCTGCGCACCCGGGCCGAGTCGCAGGCCGATGGAACCTACCGCGTCACCGGCACCAAGATTTTCATCTCCGCCGGCGAGCACGATCTCACCGAGAACATCATTCACCTGGTGCTGGCCAAGATTCCCGGCGGCCCGGACGGGGTCAAGGGCATCAGCCTGTTCATCGTGCCCAAATTCCTGGTCAACCCCGATGCCAGTCTCGGCGACCGCAACGCGGTGAGCTGCGGTTCCATCGAGGAGAAGATGGGTATTCACGGCAACTCCACCTGCGTGATGAACTACGATGGCGCGGTCGGTTATCTGGTCGGCGAGGAACACAAGGGCCTGCGGACGATGTTCATCATGATGAACGCGGCCCGGCTCGGCGTGGCGGTACAGGGCCTGAGCCAAGCCGAGGTGGCCTATCAAAACGCCGTCGCGTACTGCAAGGACCGGGTGCAGGGCCGCTCGCTGCGCGGCGCGAAGTTCCCCGACAAGCCGGCTGACCCGATCATCGTCCATCCCGACATCCGCCGGATGCTGATGACGGTTCGGGTGTTTCAGGAAGGGGCGCGGGCGCTGGCCTACTGGGCCGGCCTGACGGTGGACATCATCCGCAAGCATCCCGATGACGAGACGCGGCGCAAGGCCGAGGACCTGCTGGGTCTGCTAACGCCGGTGATGAAGGCCTATTTCACCGACATGGGCTTCAACTCCGCCAATTTGTGCCTGCAATGCTTCGGCGGCCACGGCTACATCGCGGAGTGGGGCATGGAACAGTTCGTGCGCGACGCCCGCATCACCCAGATTTACGAAGGCGCCAACGGCATCCAGGCGCTGGACCTGATCGGTCGCAAGCTGCCCGCCAACAAGGGTCGGGCGATTCAGTTGTTCTTCGCCCTGGTGGGCGGGTTCTGCGAGAAATACGAGGACAACGCCGCGCTGTCGCCTTTCGTCAAACCACTAACCGCAGCGCTGGAGCGGCTGGTCGAGGCCACCCAGTGGCTGATGCAGCACGCCATTTCCAACCCGGACAACGGCGGCGCGGTGTCGATGGATTATCTGTACATGATGGCGCTGGTGGCGCTGGGCTATCAGTGGGCGCAGGTCGCTCGCATCTGCGAGAACCAGCTTTCCAACCCGGACGACGACAGTTTCGACCGGCGGTTCTATCGGAACAAACTGGTGACCGCCGAGTTCTTCATGGAAAAGGTGTTGCCGGAGACCATGGCCCATCTGGCCAAGATTCAGGCCGGCGCCGATTCGCTGATGACGTTGCCCGCTGATGCGTTTTGAGCGAGACCGTGTTTGGCTGACTTCCCCCGTCGAGGGCGCTCTGGCCGGCGGCGGGGGATTTTTGCGACCGATCCAAATGCTTGTGCTGTCGTTGACCCGGATGGCGGATTAGAATCGCTCCCCATGCCGACTGTCCGTTTCGCCGCATCATCATGGCCTTGACCCGCTATCACCTCGGCTGTCCGGTCTGGAGCAATCGCGACTGGGTGGGGGGACTGTTCGCCGCTGGCGCCAAACCGGGCGACTTCCTGCGCCAGTACTCGGCGGTGTTCGATACGGTCGAGGGCAACAACTGTTTCTACGGTCTGCCCCGGCCGGAAATCGTCGACCGCTGGCGGGAGGAGGCCGCGCCGGGATTCCGGTTCTGCTTCAAGTTTCCGCGCGCCATCAGCCACGAACGGCGGCTGCGCGATGGCGCGGCGGAAACCAAGGAGTTCCTGGACCGGCTGGCGCCTTTGGCGGAAGCCGGCCGGCTGGGTCCGAGTTTCCTGCAACTGCCGCCCAGTTTCGGCCCGAGCGATCTGCCGGTGCTGCGCGCCTATCTCAACGCACTACCGAGAGAATTCCAATACGCGGTCGAAGTTCGCCATCGCGCCTTCTTCGCCAAGGGCGAGGAGGAACGACAACTGAACCGGCTGCTGCTCGATCTCGGCATCGACCGGGTGATGTTAGACAGCCGCGCCCTGTTCAGCGCCGATCCGATTGACTCCGACACCCGCGCCGCTCGTGGCAAGAAGCCGCGGCTGCCGGTCCACGCCATCAGTCTGGGACCGCGTCCGTTCATCCGCTATATCGGCCATCCCGAGGTGGAGGCGAACCGGCCGTTTCTGGCGCCGTGGCTGGACAAGCTGGCGCTGTGGCTGGGCGAGGGCCGGGAACCCTACTTCTTTGCTCACACCCCCAACAACCGTCAGGCCCCGCGCCTGGCCCGCCTGGTTCACGACCTGCTGCGCGCTCGCTGTCCCGATGTGGGTACGTTGCCGCCTTGGCCAGGCGAACCCGCGCCGGACCGCGCGTAGCCACCGGGATTGGAGAAAACCGTCATGAGTAGCGAACGCCCGCCGCGTAAACCATCCCGCCGTCGCCCGCCCATTGAAGCGAAGCCGGAAACCACCGGTTCCGCGCTACCGCCCACTCCCGAGGTTCCGGCGCCGGTCGTCGAGTCGTCCTCGCTGGTCGGGCGGTTGACCCGGTTACCGGGCGCGGTGGCCGATACCGTGACTGATACCTTGCGTAAAGTGACGCAGACCGCCGAAACGCCGTGGCGGGTCGGCAAGGCGCTGCTGCTCAATCCCGAGCAGGCCGAGGCGATGAAGGAAGCGGGTGAGTATCTGCGCGATCTGCGGTTGGTGGCCGGGCTGACCCTGGACGATCTCAACGCCGCGCTGGATTTGAAGGACCAGCCGCTGCTGGCGGCGGTGGAGAAAGGCACGGCGGCGCTGTCGTTCGATCTGATCCTGCGCCTGGCGGCGGTGCTGGCCCGGCGCGATCCGGTGCCGGTGGTGATGCGGCTGGCCCGGATTTACCGGCCCGAACTCTGGCAAATCCTCGAAGACTGGGGCGTGGGCCGGCTGTCCTTACAGTACGAGCGCGAGCGCCAGTTCATCAACCTTTACCGCCGTCACGACCTCGCCCGTGCCTTGTCGGATCCGGGTTTCGCCGAAGTGCTGGCCTTTACCCGGAACGCCTTCGAGATGGCGCTGCGCCTGGTTGCGGCCCAGGAAGGGCTGGACGGTGTAGCGGACGCGGACGGCGCCGATACTCGGCGCTAATTGTAGCGACCTGCAATCGAAAACCGGCAAACCTGCAATCGTGCGTGTTTTTCAACCGACATTATCTGCAACTGACGGACGCGCAAACCGACATTATTTGCAACTCAACCTGCAATCATCGCCGGCAAACCGACATTATTCGCAATTGAACCGGCGTCCAGAAACTCATCTCATCCTGCCGAAAGTGGACGTTGTTATCTGGATTGAGTTACTGGACAGGATCGAGCCACGCTAGACGTTGCGCGGGTTGCGATGGGTCTGGCGTCCAACAAACGAGGGTTTTCAGTAAAGCATTTGTATGGATTCAAGGCGTACAACTCTTGACTCGCACGGCGGGCGGGTGTACTGATTGAATGTGCTTACACCAGAAATGAGGTCGCCATGCCGCGCATTGCCGTTGAAACCAATAGCCGCATGTCCTTGCGGATTCCCGCCGCCGACAAGGCGCTATTGATGCGGGCCGCCGCCTTACAAAACACCGGCTTGACGGATTTCGTCATCCGCACCGGGGTGCAGGCTGCGCGGGAGGTGATTGCCCAGGCTGAACAGGTGCAGCTCTCGGAACGGGATAGCCTGCGCGTGCTGGAACTGTTGGAGAACCCGCCGCCGCCCAATGAAAAACTGCGGGCCGCCGCCCGCGCCTTGCCGGGGTCTCTGTCATGACGTTGGCCTGGCATGAAGAGCCGATTGCCAAAAGCCATGAGCGGGACTCGTTCGATTGCGGCAACGCCGCCCTGAATGAGTTTTTACGCCACCATGCGCGTAAGAGCCATGCGCAGGGCAGCGCCAAGACCTTTCTGGCGATGGATGACGCCGATGGCAAAACCGTTCTCGGTTATTACAGCGTCAGCCCGGCGTCGGTCGCCTATGCGTGTGCGCCAAATGTCATCACGCGCGGGCTGGCGCGTCATGACGTGCCCGTCTTTCGGCTGGCGCGGCTGGCTGTGCGCCGCTCGGTGCAGGGGCAGGGACTCGGGGGGCAACTCCTGCTGGCGGCGGGCCGGCGGTGTCTGCTGGTTGCCGCGCAAGCGGGCGGCGTTGCGCTGCTCATTGACGCCAAGGATGAACGCGCCGCGCAGTGGTACAGAAGTTATGGGGCGCTGCCGTTGCTGGATGCGCCGCGCTCGCTGTTGCTGCCGTTCGAGACGATCCACGCCGCCCTCGTGGCGGCGGGCAAGCTCTGAAAACCATCCCTTGCACTGAACAGCTAATCCCGGTACTAACGCGGCGGTGGCCTCGCAAACCCCTCGTCCTCGTCGGCAGACCGCGCCGGGGGTTGCCGCTGCGTGACCGTATTACCGCCGTGGCGGTCGGACCAGCGGTCGCGGCGTTCGACCTGAGTCGTATTCCGGCCGCAGCCATCCACCTGGTTGCAGTGCCCGGTCCACTGCCCCACCGTTCGGTCGGCGGTTTCCAGACCCCGCCGCACTTCCTTGCCGACCGTGGTGCTGGTGCGGCTCGCCCAGTCGCCGACCGCGGTGGCGGCGCGACCGGCTTCATCCCGTAACTGGGTAATCGAGTCGGCGGACCGCGTGGGCGGGGATGGCGAACTCGGCGGCGGCTTGGGTTTGGT
>JBATNZ010000274.1:0-3339 GCA_049290615.1 Candidatus Contendibacter sp. | reverse complement strand
GGTCGGCGGCGCGCAGATGCAGGCTGGCCAGTGGCCAGGCCTGGCGCCAGACGCCCGTCAACGCACCCCACAGGCCGAGCCGGGCCGTACCTGCCGTAGCGTCCGGCCGCAGCCAGCCCCGCGCGATCAGGGCCTGGATTTCTCGGGCATAACTGTCGGTCAGCAGTCCGGTGGGATCGAGGGTAGCCTGTTCGACCTTGGCCAGACTGACCGGCTGGTTCAGGGCGGTGACCAGGTTGTGGTGCAGCACATGCAGCGCCCGCGGATCCCAGACGTCCTTGAGTTGCAGGCGAGCCAGATAATCCGGCGGCGACAGGCTGTAAGGCATGTCCAGATTGTTGGTGGCCAGCACCCGTCCGTCGCGGAATTCGGTGGCGAACTCGACGAAATCGTGCGGTGGGCGGTGGGCGCCACCAATGATTTCGATGTAAGCGGCGATGGCGCCGATGCCCTGTTCCGGTTGGCCCAGCAGGCGCAGCCACAGCACCGCGTTCTGGATCAGGTTATCGCAGCGAAAATCGCCGTAATGAACGAAGCCGTCGGCGGCCAGCGCCTCGGCGGCGTCGGTGAGTTTGATCCAGGCGGCGTCGGGCAGATCGGGTTCCTGAATCAGGACGAAGCGCGGTCGCAATGGTTGGCGGATTCGGAGCAGGACCAGCGGAACGCCGAGCAGCAACTGGAGTAGCAGGGCTGGCGGCGCGACCAGCCATTTCAGCAGGCGGATCAGCAGGACCAGCACGAGGGAGGGTAACAGTACGAACGTGCGCAGCAGGGATAGCAGGGCGCGGCGCACGGCTCAGGTCTCGTCGTCCAGCCGGCCGAGGCTGAAGAACTGGCCCTGACTCCACACCCCATAGTCGCGGCCTTGATCATCTGGTCGTTCCTCGCCAAGTTCGGCCAGTTCCAGGAATACCGCCCGGGTCAGCAGGGCGCGTAATCGGCCGCGCACATGCAGGTAGGGAGTCGGTTCGCCGTCGGGGGTCCGGTATTCGACGATCAGCGGATGCTCGGGACCGGCGAGGACGAGGTCGCCGACGTTGGTGGTAAACGTTAGCCGCTGCTTGCGTCCCCGGCCGGTCGCGTCCAGCCGCACCGCCAGAAACGGGGCGTCGTCCACCCGGATGCGCCATTTTTCCACCGGGGTGACCAGATAGTAGCAGCCATCCGCGTCGCGGCGCAGGATGGAGGCGAACAGTCGCACCAGCGCCTCGCGCTGGAACGGCGAGCCTTCGTGGCTCCAGACGCCGTCGCGGGCGATGCGCAAATCCATCTCGCCACTAAGCGGCGGATTCCAGCTCTCCACGGGGGGTAAGGACCGGTCGGCCGATAGTTGGGTTGCCAGAACAGCGGGGTCGGGTTGGGAAGGGGACATGGGTTCCAGAACGGGTGGTCGAATTCACTCATATTATTATGAATGATCGGCGCCCGTGATGAAGAACCTTTGGTCTGAACCGCGGCCCCAAGGCCCTCACCCGTCGCGGAGGAGGGCTGGGGCGGGAGGATTAGCCCTCGATAGTGGCCCGCTGCAGGTCGCGGTAGATCCGCATGACCTTGTCCGGGAAGGACGAGCGCGCCCCCAGGCTACCGTTGTAGCTGAGCAGCGCCCGCCGCAGATTGCCGGAGTGATTATCGAGGTAGCTGGCCAGAATCCGGGAGCCGGTATGGATGTTCTTGGCCGGATCGAACAGAGCGTACGTGCCACCGATCTCCCGGATCTTGCGGGAATGGGAACCGGGCATGACCTGCATCAGGCCGCGAGCGCCGACCCGGCTGACGGCCCGTTCCTTGAACGTCGATTCGACGGCGATGATAGCGAGGATCAGTTCCGGATCCACCTGGTGAAGTTCGCCGCTGCGGATTGCTTCAGCCACGATCTGCCGCGCCTTGTGGTCGGAGATCTGGTATCGGTCCTGGATGTGCCCGCTGAGACGAGCAATCTTGCGCTGTTGGGCCGACACGGCGGCGGTAGCGGTATCGGTGGGGATGAGGTTCACCCCGCGCCGCTCGGTGGCGGTCGTGTCCGCCGTCGCGGTATTGGTGACGCTTGCGATCTCCTCGCCACGGATTGTCTCCAGCGACTGAGCCAGAGTTGTTGCCGGCATTAGCATGACCGCGCACAGCAGACCTGACTTAAGGGTCAGGGCAAGCCTGTTTTTGGCGCATTCCGTGAATTCCATGAGACCTCCGTCGTTAATCAGTACGAACTGATAGTGTGCTCGATGGGTTCGTATCCCGAATCGGCGAAGATCTTCCCTGACCTGGATCGGATGACTCCGATCCCCGCGAACCCGACCTAAGCAACTCCGGGCCGAGGCCTGCCAAGCCTGGCTTCCGGTGTCGCCTGACGTTCCCAAGGCAGTGTTTGCAAGGTAACTGGCCTATGGCAGGAACTTACTGCAATACAGCAATGCGGCGATATGAAAGCATGATGGAAAAATGTTTTGCAAGTATCTAATTGGCAAATGAATATTGTTTGGTAGCCTCGAAAATACTTTTTAATCAATGATCATTTTATAATTTTTTATTTAAAAACAAACAGTTAAATAAAAATTATTTTTTTTGACAAAAAATAGAAATATTGTTAAATAACAAATAGTTAAAAAATTTTGCATTTTTTATAAATGAGACTGACTATCAACTAAGAAATACTCGCAAGAAAAAATCGATGACTGTTGCGAAACCATGCGAGTATCAAAAAATAAATAAATGTTTTCAATGTCTTATAAAAAATTGACCAACATGATGATTTTTTAATCTAACTACATGAAAAATAAATTAATTATGTAGCATGCAACAAGAAGTAACGCTGACGAAGGATCATGTGGCGGAGCGTGCGCCAGACCTGCGGCGCGCGGGCGGCGATGGGGGTAGGTTATGATGACCACAACACCGGCGGGATCGGGGGTGCTGGCCCCTCCAACCGTCTGGCCGTGGACCAATATGGGTAAGGCAGACTTAAAGGAGCGACGATGGGTAACCGACTTTCCAAAATCTACACCCGCACCGGCGACGGCGGCACGACCGGGTTGGGCAACGGCGATCGGGTCGCCAAGGACTGTCCACGCATCGAGGCGATCGGCGCGGTGGATGAATTGAACTGCGCCATCGGCCGAGTGCTGGTGCATGATCTGCGCGAGGCGATTCACGACTGTTTACAGGAAGCGCAGCACAAGTTGTTCGATCTGGGCGGAGAACTCAGCATCCCCGGCTACCAGGCGGTGCGGGAGGAGGATGTGGCGCGGATGGAGGCGGCGCTGAACGAGTTCAACGCGCAGTTACCGCCACTCAAGGAGTTTATCCTGCCGGGCGGCGGGCGGGCGGCGGCGGACTGCCACATGG
>JBATNZ010000273.1:0-40634 GCA_049290615.1 Candidatus Contendibacter sp. | reverse complement strand
GGGAGGCTCCGGTTGAACGACGTGGTGCGTGTGGTACCCGCTCATGCCATGTCGCTTGACTTAATCTGCCGAACCGCCGTGTACGTGACCCGTATGCACGGTGGTGTGGGAGGGGGGAGCCGTGAGGTTTCTCCCTATCCCGATTAGGCGTCATAAGAGTACGACTTGCGCCGTGTTAGCGGATTTGCTAACATTGGCCTATGGCGTTCGAGATCGAGTACTTCCACGAGCGGGTACTCGCCGAGATTGAGTCCTGGCCAGTGGACGTCCTCGCGGACTACGCTCGACTCGTAGAACTTCTTGGCGAGCATGGGCCGAGCCTTCGCCTGCCTCACTCTCGCGCCTTCGGCGATGGTCTGTTTGAACTTCGACCCAAAGGGCGCTCGGGCACCGGCAGGGCCTTCTACTGCTTTCTCATCAGTAAGCGCGTGGTCGTGCTTCATGCATTCATCAAGAAGAGCCAGCAAACGCCAGACAGTGATCTGAGACTCGCGCGCAAGCGCCTCAAGGAGGTGCAGCATGGCTGACCTGAAGTACCAACCCGTTCGTCACCAGCACAAGGAGTTCTTGGCGAAGGCCAGGCAGCGCCCTGGGTTCGCTGAGGAGTACGAAGCCCTTGCATTTGAGTACACCCTAGCGGGTCAGTTGATCAAGGCTCGCGCAAAGGCCGGACTGACTCAAGACGCCGTAGCTGCGCGAATGGGCACAACCAAGAGTGCGATCTCAAGGCTCGAGGCAGCGGGAAAGCATGCACCATCCCTCGCCACGCTGAAGAGGTACGCAGCAGCAGTCGGCTGCGATCTTCAGGTAAAGCTGGTGCCACAGAAGATGACATGACGCCGAACCCCTCGGTCAACCGGACTTGCCTACGGCAGGCCGGTTACCTCGCTGGCCATCCGTTTGCTGCACTGCAATATAAACCGGGTTATAATGCCGCTCACGATTTTTACGCGGAGCGACTATGTCGAAACAGCATCCCATCATCGCGATCACCGGTTCGTCCGGCGCCGGCACCTCGACGGTGCGGGTGGCGATGGAACATATTTTCCGGCGGGACGGCTTCAAGGCCGCCATCGTCGAGGGCGATAGTTTCCATCGCTATAATCGGGTCGAAATGCAACGGCAGGTCGAGCGCGCGCTCCGGGAAGGCCGCAATCTGAGCCACTTCGGCCCCGAGGGCAATTTGTTCGACCGACTGGAGGCGCTCTTCATGGAATATGGCGAGCACGGCGGTGGACTGTGGCGTAGCTATCTGCACCACCGGGAAGATGCGATTCCCTACAGTCAGGAGCTGGGTACCTTCACCCCTTGGGAACCAGTGCCACCCGATACCGACCTGTTGTTCTACGAGGGGCTGCATGGCGGGGTTGTCACCGACAAGGTCAATGTCGCCCGTTATGTGGACTTGTTGATTGGCGTGGTGCCGATTGTCAATCTGGAATGGATTCAGAAGATTCACCGCGATACCGCCGAGCGGGGCTACAGCCAGGAGGCGGTCACCGAGAACATCCTGCGGCGGATGTACGACTACACCCATTATATTGTTCCCCAGTTCTCGCTGACCGACATCAATTTTCAGCGAGTACCGACGGTGGATACCTCCAATCCTTTTATCGCCCGCGACATTCCAACCTTGGACGAGAGCTTCGTGGTGATTCGGTTCAAGGGCTCCAAGAAAAAGATTCAGCCGGATTTTCACTATCTCATCAGCATGATTCACGACTCCTTCATGTCGCGGCGCAATACCATCGTGGTGCCGGGCGGCAAGATGGGGTTCGCCATGGAAATTATCCTGCAGCCGTTGATCGAGCAGTTGGTCCGCCGGGAGCTTTGAACTGAGGAATACATGCCCAATGGTTTAAGCACAATTACCGGCCAGACCGCCGCAACCCCCGCCAGACCGCCTTCTCCAACTCCACCAACAGCAACAGCGCCAGCCCGGCCAGCGTCACGATACCCCAGTCGGCGGCGGTGATCGCGGTGGTTCCCATGAGCTGTTGCATCGGCGGCAGGTAGGTAAAGGCCAGTTGCAGCAGCAGCATGAGTCCAATAGTGGCAAGTACGGGGCGGCTGCCCAGCAGACCTTCCCATGAGAGAACGGAAGCGTGGATGTAGCGGCTGTTGAACAGATAGAAAATCTCGCCCATCACCAGCGCGTTCACCGCCAGGGTGCGGGCTTCCTCCAGGGGCCGGCCGTGCGCGGTTTCCCATAGAAACAGCCCCAGCGGTGCAACCACCAGCAGCACCGACACCGCGCCAATGCGCCACAGCATGATGCCCGATAGCAGCGGTTCGCCGGGATCGCGCGGCGGTCGCTGCATCGCGTTGGCCTCGGCCGGCTCGAACGCCAGTGCCAGCGACAGCGTGACCGCCGTCACCATGTTGACCCACAGAATCTGCACCGGCGTGATCGGCAGGGCGACGCCAAGCAGGATGGCGGCCACCACCACCAGCGCCTGCGCGCCGTTGGTTGGCAGGATGAACAGCAGCGCTTTGCGCAGATTGTCGTACACGGTGCGCCCTTCCTCCACCGCGTGGACGATGGAGGCGAAATTGTCGTCGGCCAGCACCATGGCCGCGGCTTCCTTGGCCGCCTCGGTGCCGCTGAGGCCCATCGCCACGCCGATGTCGGCGCGCTTGAGCGCGGGAGCGTCGTTGACCCCGTCGCCGGTCATGGCCACCACCTGATTGTTGGCCTGCAGGGCCGCGACCAGCCGCAGTTTATGTTCGGGACTGGCGCGGGCGTACACATCGGTGTCCATGACCACCGCCCGCAGCGCCTCGTCGTCCAACGCTTCCAGTTCCGGCCCGGTCAACACCTTATGCCCGTCGCCGATCCCGACCTGGGCGGCAATGGCCCGCGCGGTGGCGCCATGGTCGCCGGTGATCATCTTGACCCGGATGCCGGCCTGCTGGGTTTGCCGCACCGCCCGGATCGCTTCCTCGCGCGGCGGGTCGCTGATACCCAGCAAGCCCAACAGCGTCAGACCGGTCTCGACATCGGCGAAAGTCAGCTCGCCATGGGTATGAGCCACCGGCCGGGAGGCCACCGCCAGCACCCGCTGGCCGGCCGCGGCCAGTTCCTCCACCCGCCGCCGCCAGTAATCCAGCCGCAACGGCTGGGGACCATCCGGGCCCTGTTCGTTCGCGCACATCGCCCGCACCCGCTCCGGCGCACCCTTGGCATAGATGACGCCGTGGCCGTGATGGTCGTGGTGCAGGGTGGCCATGAAGCGGTGTTCGGATTCGAAGGGAATGCTGTCCACCCGGTGGAAGCGCTCCTGTTCGGCGATCAGATCGAGGCCGGCCTTGCTGGCCAGGGTCAGCAGCGCGCCCTCGGTGGGATCGCCCTCCATCCGCCATTCGCCGTCCTGCTCGCGCAGCACCGCGTCGTTGCACAGACGCGCGGCGCGGGCAATGGCCTGCAACTCCACCACCTTTTCGGGGGCAATGGGAGCGCCGTCAACGCTGAACCCGCCAGTCGGGGTGTAGCCGGCGCCGCTGACCGCGAACACCTGGGTGGTGGTGACTACTTCCTGTACGGTCATCTCGTTGCGGGTCAGGGTGCCGGTCTTGTCGGAGCAGATCACGGTCACCGCGCCCAGCGTTTCCACCGCCGGCAACCGGCGGACGATGGCGTTGCGCCCGGCCATGCGTTGGACACCGATGGCCAGAATGATGGTCATGATCGCCGGCAGACCTTCGGGAATCGCCGCCACCGCCAGCGCCACCGCCGCCATGAACATGTCGTCCGGCGACAATCCACGCCAGAACACGCCGGCGGCGAAGGTCGCGCCCGACGCCAGCACGATCGCGGCGCTCAGCCAGCGCCCGAACTGCGCCATCTGTCGCAACAGGGGCGTGGCGATTTCTTCCACCTGCTCCAGCAGGGTGCTGATGCGGCCGATCTCGGTGTGCTCGCCGGTCGCCACCACCACGCCGACGCCTTGGCCGTAGCTCACCAGCGTGCCGGAATAGGCCATGTTGGTTCGGTCGCCGATCGCCGCCTCGGTGGGTACGGGCGCAACCGCTTTCTCGACCGCTTCCGCCTCGCCAGTCAGCACGGCTTCCTGAAGGCGCAGGTTTTTAATGTCGATCAAACGGAGGTCAGCGGGTACTTTATCGCCGGATTGCAGCAATACCCAGTCGCCCGGGACCAGCGCCTCGGCGGCGATTTCCCGGCGCTGCCCGTCGCGCAGCGCCAGGGCGTGCAACGACAGCATCTTGCGGATCGCCGCCAGCGCCGATTCCGCCTTGCCTTCCTGGACGAAACCGACGATGGCGTTGATGATCGTCACCCCCAGAATCACCCCGGTATCCACCGCGTGACCCAGTGCGGCGGTGATGGCGGCCGAGGCCAGCAGGACGTAGATCAGTACGTTGTGGAACTGAAGCAGGAAGCGTATGACCGGCCCACGCCGCTGGGGGGGACGCAGCCGGTTAGGTCCATGAATGACCAGGCGCCGGGCAGTTTCCGCCTCGCTCAGGCCGTCCGGCGCGGTGTTCAGCTCCCGCAAGACCTGCTCGGCGGGTAGGGCGTGCCAGAGGGGGGATTGGGGGGATGGTGATGCGTTCATGACCATGCTGCCTCGTCGCGGCGATCCCAAAAGCAAAAACCCCACGGCTCGCGCCGCAGGGTTTGGTTCAAGCGAGTTTGAAGTGGACGCTTACTTCTTCAGCGCCATGATACTCTCATTCAGAGCCTCGACCCGCTTGGACAGTTCCTGAATGTCCTCCTGGGTGGGTATGCCCATCCGGTTCAGCACTTGGGCAACCCGCTCCTGAAACAGATCTTCCAGCCGGTCAAACTGCTGATTGGCCTTGCCGCGGAACTCGACCACCTTACCCTTGGCCTCTTCGAAGCTGGCCTCGGCGGCTTTCTTGGCGCGCTTTTCGACGCGCTCGCCTTCCTTGACCAGCGACTGGAACAGCTTCTCGCCTTCCTCCTGGGTCTTGGCGAAGGCGCCCAGCCCGGCCAGCCAGATGTGATTGGCGGATTCGCGGATGTTGGCGGCTACCGGAGTTTCCAGAATGTTTTGCAGCGCAGCGTTTGTCATGATGACTCTCCTCGACACAAGGTCTTGATCGTGATGCCGGTTTTCATCTTCTACCGGCGGGTTTCAACCTTCGTTGAGGCGTACTCTAGCAACGAAAATTAGAGTGAACACACTACCCGGCTTCCGAGTGAGGGGGAAATGCTCGGTCCGCCAGCCACCATCCCAGCGTTTCCCCCGCCCGCAGCGGGATCAGTTCATCCGCGCCGAACAGGAAGCTATCGGGAACTGGCGTTGATCGGCGGTGCAGCGTGACGGTGCCGGTGTTGCGCGGCAGGCCATGGAAATCCGCGCCGTGGAAGCTGGCGAAGGCTTCCAGCCGGTTCAGCGCTCCGACCGAATCGAACGCCTCGGCGTACAACTCCAGTGCGGCGTGAGCGGTGTAACAGCCGGCGCAGCCACAGGCGGTTTCCTTGCCCGGACGCGGATGCGGGGCGCTGTCGGTGCCGAGGAAGAATTTTGGATTGCCGCTGGTGGCGGCCTGGATCAGCGCCTGGCGGTGGCGCTCGCGCTTGAGGATCGGCAGGCAGTAATAATGCGGGCGGATGCCGCCCTGGAAAATCGCGTTGCGGTTGTAGAGCAGATGATGGGCGGTAATCGTCGCCGCGACCGTGGCCGGTGCCTCCCGCACATAGTCCGCCGCATCCTCGGTGGTAATGTGTTCCAGCACGATCTTCAGGGCCGGAAAGTCCCAGACCAGCGGGATGAGCACCCGCTCGATGAACACCGCCTCACGGTCGAAGATATCCACGTCGGGGTCGGTGACTTCGCCATGCACCAGCAGCGGCAAGCCTTGGGCCTCCATCGTCTGCAGCACTGGATAAATTTTGTCGATGGCGGTCACGCCGGAATCGGAATTCGTCGTTGCCCCGGCGGGGTAGAGTTTGCAGGCGGTGACGGCGCCGGAGTCCTTGGCGCGGCCGATTTCGGCCGGTGGGGTATTATCGGTCAGATACAGCGTCATCAGCGGTTGGAACGCCAATCCCGGCGGTATCGCTTCCAGAATCCGCGCCCGGTAGGCCAGTGCCTGTTCGGTGGTGGTCACCGGCGGCCGCAGGTTGGGCATGATGATGGCGCGGGCGAACTGGCGGGCGCTGTGCGGGATAACCGCGCGCATGGCCGCATCATCGCGGATGTGCAGGTGCCAGTCGTCGGGGCGGGTGAGGGCGAGGGTGTCCATGGTGGGTTCCGGTCGGTGGTCGGCGGTCAATGATAAACAACCGATCCAGTGAATGTCTCAGGGTGTCAGGTGCAGCCATCGAACGATCAGCGGCGCCAGCAGGGAGGTCAACAAGGCGTTCAGGCCAATCGCCAGGGGTTCTTCGACTGTTTTTGTGGAGTTGACCCATCAGAGCAACTCTCGGTCGATACCCGTTCCGGCATCATCCGCCGTCATTCCGCCGATGATAAAGGGCGTACAACGGACCATGCGGCAAGCAGTGCATGACGCGGGCCTGACCCAACTCGCCACGCTCCGCACTCTGCGCCATAATTTTGCCGCCCATCTCCCGCAAGCCGGCTACGATATCCGCACCGTGCGGGATCTGCTCGGAAACGCCAGCGTCAACATTACTGATCTACACCCATGCCCTCAATCAGAGCGGAAAAGGTGTTTTCAGCCCGCTGGACCGACTCTAACCCACCGCGAGTACGCAACCCGAATGACTCCACCACGCTTCCGCCTCACTCCACTGACCCGGCGCCGGTTGGCCCAATTCCGGGCCAACCACCGTGGTTACTGGTCGCTGTGGCTGTTCCTGCTGCTGTTCGGGCTAAGCCTGAGCGCGGAGTTCATCGCCAACGACCGCCCCCTCCTGATTTTTTACCAGGATTCGCTCTATGCCCCGGTGTTCAAGGATTACGCCGAGACCGATTTCGGCGGGGTGTTTCCCAGCCAGGCGAATTACCGCGATCCTTATCTGGCTGGTTTGATCAACGAACGCGGTTGGATGCTCTGGCCGCCGGTCCGCTTTCGCTATGACACCGTCAATTACAACCTGCCGGTCCCGGCGCCGGCGCCGCCTTCCGCTGTCAACTGGCTGGGTACCGACGATCAGGGCCGCGACGTGGTGGCGCGGCTGATCTATGGCTTGCGGATTTCGGTGCTGTTCGGTCTGTTGCTGACCCTGACCTCCTCGCTCATCGGCGTGACGGCGGGCGCGGTGCAGGGCTATTTCGGCGGGCGGCTGGATTTGCTATTTCAACGCTTTCTGGAAATCTGGGGCGGGTTGCCACAACTGTTCATCCTGATCATCGTCTCCAGCGTGGTGGCGCCCGGATTCTGGACCCTGCTGCTTATCCTGATGTTGTTCGACTGGACATCGCTGGTCGGGGTGGTGCGCGCCGAATTCCTGCGCGCCCGCAACTTCGACTACGTCCGCGCCGCTCGCGCCCTGGGCATGAGCGACGGGCGGATCATGGTCAAGCACGTGCTGCCCAACGCGATGGTGGCCACCCTGACCTTCATGCCGTTCATCCTGTCCGGCTCCATCGTCGCGCTGACCGCGCTGGATTTTCTCGGCCTGGGCTTGCCGCCCGGTTCGGCCTCGCTGGGCGATCTGCTGCGCCAGGGCAAGGATAATTTGCAAGCGCCGTGGCTGGGCATTTCCAGCTTCGTGGTGGTGGCGCTGATGCTCAGCCTGCTGGTGTTCGTCGGCGAAGCGGTGCGCGATGCCTTCGATCCACGAAAAAATAAGGGTGTTTGAAATAGCGAGGCCACCCGATTCGCGCGTCTAATACCTGGCGATTTCCACTCCCAATAGCTTCCGATGTCTCTTTCCAGAACAATTCTCATCATCACCGGCCTGACGCTGGCCACCGCCGTCGCCTTTGCCTACTGGCCCCGCGATAAGTCGCGGCCTTCCGAGCGCTACCGTACTCAGGTCGTGGATCGCGGCGATATTGTCCAGACCATCACCGCCAACGGCACCCTCAATCCAGTAGTACTGGTCAGCGTTGGCACCCAAGTGTCCGGCACCGTTCGGAAGATCCATGCCGACTTCAACAATCGAGTGAAGGAAGACCAGGTGCTGGCCGAACTCGACCCTGCCCTGTTCCAGGCGCAGGTCAGGCAAAGCGAGGCCAACGTGCTGAGCGCCCAGGCGGCGCTGGCGCTGGCCCGGATCAAGATCGACCGGGTCATCACGCTCCAGAAAAGGAATATGGTCGCCAAGGAGGAACTGGACATTGCCCGCCAGCAGGTGGATGCCGCCACCGCCCAGATCAAGCTGGCCGAGGCGCAACTGGAACGGGATCGCATTAACCTGCGCAACAGCGTGATCCGCTCGCCGATTTCGGGCGTGGTGGTGGCCCGTAGCGTCGATGTCGGCCAAACCGTCGCCGCCAATTTCCAGACCCCAACCCTGTTTCAGATCGCCCAGGACTTGCGGGAGATGCAGATCAACACCAGCATCGCCGAGGCCGATGTGGGCAGCCTCCAGCCGGGAATGCCGGCGAGCTTTACCGTCGATGCCTATTCCGACCAGCGCTTTCAGGGTCGCCTCCGTCAGATCCGCCTCAATCCCACCATTCAGCAGAACGTGGTGACCTACAACGTGGTGGTGGACGTGGACAACGCCAACGGGCGGCTGTTGCCCGGCATGACCGCCTATGTCAGCGTCAACACCGCCGGGCGCAAGGACGTACTGCGGGCGCCGAACGCCGCCCTGAGCTTCCAGCCGCGCCGCGACGACGAAGAGGAGGACGGTCCGCGCCCCCCGGCCAAGGATCGCAAGACCCAGGTTTACGTGCTCGACAATCAGGGCAAGCTCAAGCCAGTGCCGGTCGAAACGGGGATCACCGACAATGCCCTGACCGAGATCGTCGGTGGCGAACTCAAGCCGGGCGACCGGGTGGTGACCCGCGAGGTTCGCGGCAAGCGGGATGCTGGCGGGAGTGGCAGCGGCTTCCGGATGCGGATGT
Source organism: Candidatus Contendibacter sp. (assembly GCA_049290615.1). Lineage (GTDB taxonomy): Bacteria > Pseudomonadota > Gammaproteobacteria > Competibacterales > Competibacteraceae > Contendibacter. The sequence continues at coordinate 31,659 of JBATNZ010000273.1, read as the reverse complement.
TTTGACCGTGGAGCCGCTGATTCGCGTGGCCGGCCTGTGCAAGCACTACCCGCTGGCCGGAGGCGGGGCGACGCCGGTGCTGCACGACATCGACTTGCGCATCGCGCCGGGGGAGTTCGTGGCGATCATGGGACCGTCCGGGTCGGGCAAGTCCACCTTCATGAACATCCTGGGCTGTCTCGACACCCCTAACGCCGGCGATTACCAGTTGGCGGGGCGGTCGGTGGCGCGACTCGATCACAACGAACTGGCGGAATTGCGCAACCGCCAGATCGGCTTCGTGTTCCAGGGCTTCAACCTGCTGCCGCGCGCCAGCATCGAGGACAACGTTGCACTGCCGCTGCTGTACGCCGGAATGGGCAAGGCGGAACGGCGGCGGCGGGCGCGGGAATTGCTGAAGCAGGTCGGTCTCGGCCAGCGCGCCGACGCCCGGCCCAACCAGTTGTCCGGCGGCCAGCAGCAGCGGGTCGCCATCGCCCGCGCTCTGGCCAACCAGCCGCCGCTGATTTTGGCCGACGAGCCGACCGGGAACCTCGACACCCAGACCAGTGGAGAAATCATGGCCTTGTTTGGCCAGCTCAACGCCGAGCGGGGCATTACCCTGATCCTGGTCACCCACGAATCCGACATCGCTCGCCATGCCCGCCGGCTGGTGCGGTTCAAGGACGGGCGCATCGTCCACGACGGCGAAGTTCATGTATAGAAATAATCTGGTGTCTGACCGGAAACCCCAAGGTGGAACCGGCATCCTGCCGGTTTAAGCCGGCTGGAAGCCGGCTCCACGATGCGATCCTGGTATATCCCAAGCGACGGTAAACTCATGCCCCGCATTTTCGACAATATCGAAGCTTCTCTCCTGCCGGCCCTGCGCGACACCTTGGCCGTCGCCGAGCGCGCCGATTTCTGCGTCGGCTATTTCAATCTCCGGGGCTGGCGCTCGTTGAGCGATTGCGTGGATCGGTGGGCCGGGGGCAGTGGCCATTGCTGTCGCCTGCTCGTGGGGATGCACGTTACGCCCGGCGAGGAACTGCGCCGCACTCTCCGCGCCGGCGGCGAGGAAGTGACGCTCGACAACCAGACCGCGATCCGCGAAAAGCGCCGTATTGCCGAGGAGTTCCGGGAGCAACTGACTGTCGGCGCGCCGACCAATCAGGATGAGAGCACGCTCCGTCAGCTATCGGCCCAACTGCGCGCCCACCGGCTCGTGGTCAAGGTCTATCTGCGCCACCTGCTGCACGCCAAGTTGTATTTGCTGTATCGCCGGGACCCGATCAACCCGGTGGTCGCCTATCTGGGCAGCAGCAATCTCACCCTGGCCGGTCTCGCCCATCAGGGCGAACTGAACGTGGATGTGCTGGACGGCGACGCCTGCATGAAGCTGGCGCACTGGTTCGAGGACCGCTGGCGCGACCGCTGGTGCCTCGATATTTCCAGGGAACTGGCGGACATCATTGATGAAAGCTGGGCCAGTGAAAAACTCATCCCGCCTTACCATGTTTACCTGAAGATCGCCTATCACCTGGCCCAGGAAGCCCGCGTGGGCCTGGCGGAGTTCCAGATTCCCAAGTTGTTCGGGGATACCCTGTTCGACTTCCAGATCGCCGCCGTGAAGATCGCCGCGCACCACCTGAACCAGCGGGGCGGGGTCCTGATCGGCGACGTGGTCGGGCTGGGCAAGTCCATGATGGCGACGGCCCTGGCCAGGATTTTCGAGGATGACTATCACGCCGAAACACTGATCCTGTGTCCCAGGAACCTGGTTCCGATGTGGGAGGATTACGTCCATGTCTACCGGCTACGCGCCAAGGTCATGTCGTTGTCGCGGGTGATCGGCGAACTGCCGGAGAAAACCCGCCGCTATCGAGTCGTGCTGATCGACGAATCCCACAATCTGCGCAACCCGGAGGGCAAGCGGTACCGGGCGATCCGCGATTACATCGAACGAAACGACAGCCTGTGCATCCTGTTGTCCGCCACGCCCTACAACAAAACCTATCTCGATCTGTCCGCCCAACTGGCTCTGTTCCTGCGCGACGATACCGACCTCGGCATCCGGCCGGAGAAGTACATCGCTTCATTGCAGGGCGAACAGGAATTCATCCGGCGCCACCAGTGCCCGGTGCGTTCCCTGGCCGCGTTCGAGAAGAGTTCCGATCCCGACGACTGGCGCGATCTCATGCGACTGTACATGGTGCGGCGCACCCGGGGGTTCATCGTGCGGAATTACGCCCGGTATGACCCCGAAGTCCAGCGCCAATATCTGCAATTCGCCGATGGGCGGAAATCGTATTTCCCCGCGCGCCTCCCCCGGAACGTGAAATTCACGATTGACGACGCCGATCCGGCGGACCCCTATGGGCGGCTGTATTCCCATCAGGTCGTCAACACGATCAATGCCCTGACGCTGCCCCGCTACGGGCTGGGCAACTATCTGGCCCCCCGGCCTAAAACTCCGCCGACTTCGCAGCAGGCCGCCATCATCAACGGGCTGTCGCGGGCCGGCGTCCGGCTGATGGGATTTTGCCGCACCAATCTGTTCAAGCGGCTCGAAAGCGCCGGCCCGGCGTTCCTGCTTTCCATCGAACGCCACGTCCTGCGCAACTTCGTGTTTCTGCACGCCCTGGAAAATGGCTTGGAGCTTCCGCTTGGGACGCAGGGCGCGGAACTGCTGGATTCCCGGTATGAGGATGAGGATGCCGAGGAGGCGCTGGAAGCCGAGGATGACGATGAGATCAGCCTTGACTCCCCGCGCGCGGACCTCACCCCCCTGGCTCCCCTCTCCATGAATGGAGAGGGGGGAGGGGCTGGGGGTTGGGGGGTGAGGTTTGGTGGGGTTGGCCTCCGCGCCGGGGCCGATTTTCGCGCCCGCGCCGCCGAGGCGTATGCCGCCTACCAGAGCAGCTATAAAAAGCGCTTCAAGTGGCTGCCCGGCTCCCTGTTCGCCAAGACTCTGGCCAAGGATTTACTGCAAGACGCCGGTGCGCTGATCGCGGTGCTGGACTACTGCGGCGTCTGGGACCCGGCGCGGGACGCCAAGCTGACGGAGTTGCGCCAACTGGCGACCGAGCGGCACGGCCGGGAAAAACTGCTGATCTTTACCCAGTTTGCCGATACCGCCCGCTATCTGAAGAACCAGCTTCAGGCGCTGGGCGTGCAAGACGTTGAAGCCGCCACGGGGAAAAGTCTCAACCCGACCGAACTGGCGTGGCGATTCTCGCCGGAAGCGAACGGCAAGCGCGACCTGATCTCCCCTCGCCCCGTGGGAGAGGGGCCGGGGGTGAGGGCGTCGGACTCCCCTCGCCCCGTGGGAGAGGGGCCGGGGGTGAGGGCGGAACTGCGCATCCTGATCGCCACCGACGTTCTGTCGGAAGGCCAGAACCTCCAGGATTGCGCCATCGTCGTCAATTACGACCTGCCCTGGGCGATCGTCCGCCTGATCCAGCGCGCCGGCCGGGTGGATCGCATCGGCCAGCGTTCCGACCGGATTCTCTGCTACTCCTTCGTGCCGGCGGATGGAGTGGAACGGCTGCTCGGGCTGCGCGCCCGCGTGCGGCAACGCCTGATCGAGAATCGGGAGGTCATCGGTTCGGATGAAGCCTTCTTCGAGGATGAGCAGGAGGCTAACGCCATGCGCGATCTGTACACCGAGAAAAGCGGCATTCTCGACGACGACAGCGACACCGAAGTCGATCTGGCCTCGTTCGCCTATCAAATCTGGAAGAACGCGACCGATGCCGATCCGGCGCTGGCGGCCAGGATCGAGGCCCTGCCCAACGTGGTGTACGCCACGAAGGCGCATCCCCCCAGCCCGGAAGCGCCGCCCGGCGTACTGGTCTACATGCGCACCGGCGAGGGTAACGACGCGCTGGCGTGGATCGACGAACGGGGCCAGCCCGTCACCCAGTCGCAACTCGCCATCCTCAAGGCCGCCGCCTGCGCTGCGAATACCGAAGCCCTGCCGCGCGCGGAACGGCATCATGAACTCACGGCGGCGGGGATGCGGCACATTGTCGACGAGGAAAAATCCTGGGGCGGGGCGCTGGGGCGACCATCCGGCGCCCGCTTCAGGGCCTACGAACGCCTGAAGCGTTATCGCGAACAGTTGGGGAACCGCCGCGATCTGTTCATCACCGATGCCTGGCTGCGAGACATCGAGGCCGTTCTGGAAGAGCTGTACCGCTTTCCGCTGTATCAGGCCGCAACCGACACCCTCAATCGGCAACTCAAGGCTGGCGTTGACGACCACAAACTGGCCGAATTGCTGCTGGGGCTGCGCGAGGATGGCCGGCTGTGCATGGTCGAGGATGACAAGCCGCGGCGCGAACCCAAACTGATCTGTACGATGGGGTTGGTTTAACTCATGGACAAACTGCAAATCGAACGCCTGCGCGACTGCCTTCAGTCCTTCGATTTCAAGCGCCTGTTCGTCGAAGAACTGGGCTGGTCCCGCCCCAAGGGCACCAAACCCATCGCCATCGCGATCCAGGAAAGCGCTTGGCGGGCCGCGCCCATCGCCGAACTGTCCGGGGTCGTCGCCTTTCTCATGGAAGGATTGCCGGACCGATCCACCCGCCTGGAAATCCATAAAGCCCTGTCCCAACAGGCCCATGAGAACCTGGTCATTTTCGTGGATCACGCCAACAGGCCCACCCAAAGTCTCTGGCTCTGGGTCAAGCGGGAAGGCAGCAAGCGGTTTCCGCGCGAGCATCTTTACGTGAAAGGTCAGCCCGGCGACCTGTTCATCTCCAAGATTTCCAGCATCCTGGTGGACATCAACGAGCTGGACGAGGACGGCCGCTTTCCCCTCGCCCGGCTGCTGGAGCGGATGAAGTCCGCCCTGGACGTGGAGCGCGTCACCAAGCGGTTCTTCCGGGACTACGACGCGCAGCGCCTCGTTTTTGTCGAACTGATTCAAGGTATTCCCGACGAACGCGACCGCTGCTGGTACGCTTCGGTGCTGATGAACCGGCTGATGTTCGTCTGGTTTCTCCAGCGCAGGCACTTCTTGGACGGCGGCAACGCGAATTATCTTTCCGACAAGTTGAAGGACAGCCAGCGCCGGGGGGAGAACCGCTTTTACGCCGAATTCCTGCAAGCCCTGTTTTTCGAGGGTTTTGCCAAACCGGCGGCGCAGCGATCCGACGACGCCCAGCGATTGATCGGCGACATTCCCTATCTCAACGGCGGCCTGTTCATCCCCCATCGCCTGGAGCGCGACCACGGCTCGGCCATCCGCGTTCCCGACGCGGCTTTCGAGAGTCTGTTCGGCCTGTTCGCCGCTTACTCCTGGAATCTCAACGACGCGCCCGGCGGGCTGGACAACGAGATCAACCCCGACGTGCTGGGTTACATTTTCGAGAAATACATCAACCAAAAAGCCTTTGGCGCTTATTATACCCGGACGGAAATCACCGAATATCTGTGCGAGCGGACCATTCACCGCTTGATTCTCGCTCGGGTGAACACCGAAAACCCGTTCGATTTGCCGATTGTTTCGGCCCGCAAGTTTCAATCGCTGGCCGATCTATTGCTTGGCTTGGATGCCAGCCTGTGCCGGGAATTGCTCGACCGTATCCTGCCCGAATTGAAGTTGCTCGATCCCGCTTGCGGTTCCGGCGCTTTTCTGGTGGCGGCGATGAAAACGCTCATCAATATTTATTCGGCGGTCATCGGGCGCATCAAGTTTTTGAACGACAAATGGCTCAACGAGCGACTCAGGAAATGGGAGAGCGATCATAAAAGCCTCGCCTATTTCATCAAGCGAACCATCATCACCGATAATTTGTTCGGCGTGGATTTGATGGAAGAGGCGACCGAAATCGCCAAGCTGCGGCTGTTTCTGGCGCTGGTGGCGTCGGCCCAAACCGTGGATGAACTGGAACCGTTGCCGAATATCGACTTCAATATTCTGGCTGGCAATTCGCTGATTGGACTGTTGCGAGTCGATGCCCACGAGTTCGATTCCCGGCAGGACGATCTTTTCCGCAAGAGCTATCGGCAGGTTTTGGATGAGAAGAATCGGAAGATCGAGACCTACCGCCATACGGTTTCGTGGGCGGGCGGGATGGATTTGTCCGCGCTCAAAACCGACATTGAGGAACACAAGGCCAAAGCCCAAACCACTTTGAACGATTTACTGCTGGAGCAGTGGGACCGGGCGGGTATCAAGTTTGAGGAAGCGACGCTCCCCTCTTACTCCCCTCTCCCTTCGGGAGAGGGGCCGGGGGTGAGGGAAAAAGGCGGTGAGGCAAAGGCCGGCAAACCGAAAAAACGCCAGTTGAATCTGGCCGACATTGCAGCCCTGCACCCTTTCCATTGGGGTTTCGAGTTCGACGAGATTTTGAATCAGCGGGGTGGATTCGACGCCATCATCACCAATCCGCCGTGGGAAATCTTCAAGCCCCAGGCCAAGGAGTTTTTCCAGGAACATTCCAACTTGGTCAGCAAAAACAAGATGACCATCAAGGAGTTCGAGAAGGAACAGGCCAAGCTGCTGAAAAACCCGGATATCCGCGCCGCGTGGCTGGAGTATCTTTCCCGGTTTCCGCACGTTTCCGCGTGGTTTCGCGCCGCGCCGCAATTCAAGCATCAATCGGCCATCGTCAACGGCAAGAAAACCGGCAGCGACATCAATCTGTATAAGCTGTTCACCGAGCAGTGCTACAACCTGCTGCGCGAGGGCGGAGAATGCGGCATCGTGATTCCATCCGGGATTTATACCGATCTTGGGACTAAAGGGTTGCGGGATATGCTTTTTTCACACTGCATGGTCACTGACCTTGTAAGTTTCTCGAATGAGCGATACATCTTCGAAGAGGTGCACCATGCGGTCAAGTTCTGCCTACTGGTCTTCGAGCGAGGTGGAGAAACAAATCGGTTTGATGCCGTATTTCGCATCAATCCGCGCGAAGCGGTAGCCCCCACCGAACTAGATGGTTTTCTTCATTCAACCATCAACCGTATTCAGATTCCCGTAACCCTCGTACACAAGCTCTCGCCAGACTCATATTCGATACGGGAATTCCGATCTGATCTCGACATCATAGTTGCCGAGAAGACATTGAAATTCCCCCTCCTTGGAGAAGAGATCGAAGGTCTCTGGAATCTCAAGCTCTGGAACGAGTTTCACATGACCAATGATAGTCATCTCTACCAAATAAACTATAGTGAAGGCAGGTTACCCCTTTGGGAAGGCAAACAGTTTTATCAATACATAGCTGATTTTGGGCAACCACGCTATTGGTTGGACGAAAAAGAAGCCCGTACCGAATTGCTCAATATAAAACTCAAAAAGGCTAAAAAGATAATGCGGGATGCCGGGCTGAACGGTGAACAGGATACTAGGTTATTGCGATTGGATTACGTCAGCTATCGTTTAGCATTTCGTGATGTTACAGCTAGCACCAATGAACGCACCGTAATCGCTGCCATCTTACCCCCAAAACGATTTTGTCCGCATACCGTTAGCTTGGAGCAGGTTTTTTTTGAACATATTGAGAATCATCAAGTAGCCAGTGTTACCGGATTATCTCAACAGGAACGCCTATATCTCCTAGCAGTTTTCAATAGCTATTTGTTTGACTGGTTGCTGAGGCAAAGCGTAACCGCGCATGTATCGTTTTTCTTTATTTACAACACGCCGGTTCCTCGCTTAGCCAAGAGCGACCCAGGGTTTGCCCCCATCGTCACCCGCGCCGCCCGTCTCACCTGCACCACGCCCGAATTCGACGACTTGGCGAAAGCGATTGGCCTTGCCCCTCACCCCAACCCTCTCCCAAAGGGAGAGGGAGTTCACTATGGTGCCACCGACCCCATCGAACGCGCCCGTCTGCGCGCCGAACTCGATGGGCTGATTGCGCACCTCTACGGCCTGACTGAGGCTGAGTTCGCCCACATCCTCGACACGTTCCCCCTGGTCGCCGAACCCGTCAAAATCGCTGCTCTCAACGCTTACCGGGACGTGGAACGGGGATTGATTCGATGAGGGGGAATATCCCCCTTGGTCCCCCTTTTTCAAGGGGGGACTGAAACATGAATACCGGTTTCCACCGGTAATAACGGAAAGCGAAAATTCTGAAACAGGAGAGTCTACCTATGAAGACTGCTACCGTAGCCAATGTAAAATCCCATCTATCATCTCTCCTTGCCGACGTAGAAGCAGGCGAGGAAATCGTGATCACTCGCCGTGGGCGACCTGTGGCGCGACTGGTGCCGGAGCTTGGAGACGTTACCCCATTCGACTGGGATTCAGTGGAGGCTTGGGTGGAATCTGGCCCCCCGGCGCCGGGCGCAGCGGTTGCTGAGCTACGTGAGCGGGACCTGCTGTGATTTACCTCGACACCTCGGTTCTGGGCGCGATCTTCTTCCGCGAACCCAACGCATCTCTGGTTTTCCGGCAGGTGAGGACCGCTCGCGCCAACCGTCTGGTCATTTCATCGTGGACCTTGACTGAGATGGCCAGTGTGGGAGCCATCAAGGAGCGGATGGGCGTCATTGATCATGAGACCCGGCTGAAAGCCCTGTCATCGTTCCGGCGTTTCGCGTCATTCAGACTGGCGCTGACCGAGATCGAACCCACAGACTTCCGAACTGCGGCGCTACTGATTGAGGGGCCAGGCAGCCTTCGGGCAGGGGACGCTTTGCATTTGGCGGTTGCCAGACGCCTTCCGGCAAAACTGGCGACGCTGGACCGCAGGCTGGCGGATGCCGCCCCGATCTGGGGCGTGCCACTGTTGCCCGTTGGCTAATCGGTTCAGTAAAGATCAGATTGATAAAATCGATATTTTTTTAGCTGGTCTTTTTGGTTTTACCGACGAAGAAACCGACTTCATCATCAACTACGACATCAAATATCGTATGGGCGGGGTGGATGAGGAGGGCGAATGAAATCTTTGGCTGAACTTCGCATTCAACTCGCCACTGGCTTATTCGAATTCACGCGACACGCTTTCCGTCGAGCCATTGAACGAAATATCGGGGAGGGGGAGATTCGTGAAGCTGGAGCCAAGGCAGTAATTATCGAAGACTATCCAGCAGATAAATACTCACCCAGTTGTCTGTTGCTAGGATTCACTTTACGGGGGCGACCGTTGCACATACAGGCATCGCGGGCAGCAAATCAACCCAGGGTTCGCATCATCACGCTTTACGAACCTGAACCAGCACAATGGATCAATTTCACCCACAGGAGGCCCTAACCATGTTCAAGTGCGAAGTTTGTGGCGCTTCAAAAGCGCATGAAGAATTTGTTGACGAAATTTTTCGCATCGGAGGCAAACATGTTTTGGTGGAGCATATCCCCGCCATGGTTTGCGACCGCTGCGGAGAACAGACTTTCAGCCGCGAAACCACCGAGCGCATGAGAAAGATGCTGCACGGAGAAGCCAAGCCGGTACGCTCGCTGGATCTGGATGTCTTTGCTTACTGAGCTGACTTCATCATTGAGATCGCCTGCTTACCGTGGAACTTAGCCTTACCAGGGGAACGCTTCCCTTACCCGACCTGGCTCGATCCCGGCTCGGCGAACCGACGCCGGTCATGCTCGCCTTCCTCGGCCCGGTCGAATGGCTCCACGGCCCGCTCCTGGGCCTGCTCTGTTCCAGGGAATGCCCTGGCAACGCCATTCTTGCCACGCTGGACCAGGCGCCCGAATGGGTGAAAGCCGGGCGGATCGTGATCAGCGGCTTTCATTCGCCGCTGGAGCAACAGATATTCCGCTCGCTGCTGCGCCGGTCGGGCCGGGCGGTGAAAGTGCTGGCGAGAACCCTCGAAGGCTACCGGATGCCGTCCCTGGAGCGCGCGGCGCTGGACGCCGGCCATCTGCTGCTGATTTCGCCCTTTCCCGCGCAGGTCCGGCGCATCACCCGGCAAACCGCGCTGGACCGCAACCGTCTGGTGATCGCCCTGGCTGGGGAACTGGTGACGCCCCATGTCCGGGAACATAGTCCGTTGGCTGAGTTGTTAAAAGCAGCCAGGAAGCATTCCTAATCCAGTAGGAGGTTCCATGAACTGGCACGCCGCTCCCGCCGAAGCCTGGCAGGCGCTGGGCGCCAATCGGCTCCGCACCGCGCTGACCATGCTCGGCATGATCATCGGGGTTGGGGCGGTGGTGCTGATGCTGGCGGTGGGGCAGGGCGCGCAGGCCACGGTCAGGCAGGCTATCACCGCCATGGGCAGCGGGCTGCTGGTGATCTCGCCCGGCTCCGGCAGCGCCGGCGGCTTTCGCGGCGGCGCCGGCACCGCGCCGCCCCTGACCCTGGCCGACGCCCAGGCCATGAGTCAGTTGCCGTCGCTCAGCGCGGTGGCCCCGGTGTTCCCCAACGGCGCGCAACTGGTTTACGGCTCCCGCAACTGGAGCACGACCGTGTACGGGGTGACGCCGGACTATCTGATCGTGCGGTCCTGGAACCTGGACGCCGGCCAACCGTTCACCGCCGGCGAGGTGCGCCGGGGCACGCGGGTGGCGCTGATCGGCCAGCAGATCGTCCGCAACCTGTTCGGCGGCGAAGACCCGGTGGGCAAGACCCTCCGCATCAAGAATCTGCCGTTCGTGGTAATCGGCGTGCTGGAGCGCAAGGGCCAGACCCTGGATGGCCGCGATCAGGACGACGCCGTGCTGATCCCCATCACCGCGGCTCAGACCAAGCTATTCGGGGTCGCCTTCCCCGGCACGGTGCGGTTCATCATCGCCCAGGCGCGCTCCGACGGGCACATGGAGGACGCCGAGGCCGACCTGACGCAATTGCTGCGCGCCCGCCGCCGGCTGGGGGAGGAGATGGATAACGACTTCACCATCCGCAACTTGACCGCAGTGGCCGAAACCGCCGCGCTGTCGGCGCGGGCGATGGCGGTGATGTTGGGCGCCATCGCCTCGGTGTCGCTGGTGGTGGGCGGCATCGGCATCATGAACATCATGCTGGTGTCGGTTACCGAGCGCACCCGCGAGATCGGCATCCGCATGGCCGTCGGCGCCCGTCGCCGCGATATCCTGCTGCAATTCCTGCTGGAGGCGTTGCTGCTGTGTGTGCTCGGCGGCTTGATCGGGGTGGCGCTGGGGGTCGGTGGCGCCTGGTTGGTGAGCAAACTGGCGGAAATGGCGGTGGTGATCACCGGCGGCGCGATAGCGCTGTCGTTCCTGTTCGCCGCCGGCATTGGCGTGTTCTTCGGCTTTTATCCCGCCCGCAAGGCCGCGCTGCTCAAGCCGGTCGAGGCGCTGCGACACGAGTGAGACCGGGTACGGAGCGGCTTTACATCCTTCGCTACTCTTCGACAAGGCGCGCTCCATCGGCCAGATCGCACGGCTGGGCGATCCCGGCCTGCCCTACACATGAACGCACTGATAGCGAATCAGATCGGGATTGTCTTCCACGACCGCCTGCCCCAGACAGATGATTCCCCGATCGTGCAGGGTGAATTCCTCGCGCCGAACAAAGAACCGCGCGCCATTCTCCAGCAGCAAGTAAGTCCCGTTGGCGCTCTGGTCCACCAGAGTGAACTTGCCCTGGCGGAACTCGATGGTGGCGTGGCTGCGGGAGACCAGTTGCCGATCCACCACCAGGCTATTCCCTTCCCCCCGGCCGATCGTGAAGGTCTGGGCGCCGGGCACCAATTCGATCTTCCTGCCCTGATATTCCAGCATCAACCGGGCGAACAGCAGGCTGCGCAGTTCCTCATGGTGCCCGGTGGCCATCTGGGTCAGACTGGTGGATTCGTACCAGATCACCTCGCAGATTTCGATTTCCTCCTGCTTGCCCCGGACCTGGGATTGCCCGAGACTGCGCGTCGTCCGCTCGATCTCGGCCGGCAGATGCCCGACCGTCTCGCGGTTGGTGATGATCTGATCCGCCTTGGACAGGGACACCATCCGGGCGGCGATATTCACCGCGTCGCCGAACACGTCGTTCTTCTCGACCAACACCGGTCCGTGATGCAGACCGATCTTGACCGCGATATTCAATTGCGCCAGTGCCGGATCATCCTTAAGCGTCTGGTGCATCTCGCAGGCGGCGCGCACCGCTGATCCCGCATCCGCAAAGCGGCTCATGATCTCATCGCCGATGGTCTTGATCACCTCGCCGCCATGCGCGACGGTCTTGGCGGTGAGCATATCCAGCACCTGCGTCTCGATCTGCCGCGCACGGACATCACCATGCTTTTCGAACAGCCGGGTACTGCCGCAGATATCGGCGAACAGCACGGTCGCCGATACCTGCTGGCGCCCCGCTCCCCGGTCGGTGAGCCCGGAGATCAGATTACCCAGTTTCAGTTTCATGCTCCACTCTCCAGTCGTTCGTGACCGCCCGCGTCAGCGGTAGCCGCGCGCGCGCAAATCCGCAATGATTCGCGCCAGATTCTCGCGCGCAACCCGCTCGTAGCGTTGCTGAAAAAATTCCGTGCAAAAGAAGGTGGGCCGGTCCCACAAGGCCCGCAGAAACCGCAGATGGCCCGGATAGTACTGATCGTCGGTGACCTCCGCGAACTCGGCGCGGATCAGGCGGCCATCCCGCTCGCAGGCCTCCCACGGCAGACCGAAGCTGGACAGATCGATATCCACCACAAACCCGGCATCGCGCCAGCCCGGCGGTTCGCGGTGGGTGGTCGCCATGACCAGATCATCCACCCGTTGCTGGAACGCCGGGTCCGCGCGCCCATCCGACCATTGCCGGAACAAGTCGGCGCTGCGTCGTTCGTTATCCTTGGCTCCCGGCTGATAAATCGCATCGTGGAACCACAGCGCCATCTCGGCCGCGTCGGCATCGTCCACCAGAGCCGCTGCCCGGTCGAACTCGCGCAAACAGTGGCGGATGTGATTCAGAGTATGGTAATGGCGATGCGGTTCGCCATAGAGTTCGATCAGTCGGGCATAGACCGTTTCGGCCTCCGCGGACTTGCCCGGCAGACCCCGCGTCCACAGGGCCGTGAAGCGCGTCTGTTCCCGCCCTGGATCGTCCGCTGGCTGGGCGGAACCCGCGAGCGGACTGGATTGTTCGTTCATCGCCGACCTCCGAAAACTGGTTGATCATGCCACCCGAACCGGCGCTACCCCATCCCCCGGGCCACAAAATCCTGGATCAAATGCCAAGCCATGCTCATCGGGCTGGGCAGTCCTGGCAGAGCGTCGGGCGCGAACCAGCGGGCGTCGAGCAGCTCCCGCCCGTCCACTTGCAATTCGCCCTCCCCGTACTCGGCGGTGAAGGCGATCATCAGCGAATGCGGAAACGGCCAGGACTGACTGGCGAAATAGCGCAGGTTCCGAATCCGGATGCCCACCTCCTCGGCCACTTCCCGGCGCAGCGCCTGTTCCAGCGTCTCGCCGGCCTCCACGAACCCCGCCAGCACGCTGTACGTCCCCGGGGCGAAGCGCGGCGCACGCGCCAGCAGAATTTGCCCGTCCCGCACCACCCGCACCATGATGACCGGCGACAGGCGCGGATAGGCAGTGAGTCCACAGGCCGCGCAATGCCGGGCGCGTTCGTCGGCCCGACGCTGGGTCGGCGTCCCGCAACGACCGCAGAATTGATGGGTGCGGTCCCATTCCATCAATTGTAGAGCGTGGCTGGCCACGCCGAGCAAGGCCTCGTCCAGCCGCGTCCACAAGGCGCGCAAGCTCTCGAATTGCATCCCCGGCGGCGGCACGGTGGTTTCCACCTCGGCGGCGTGACAGGGTCGGCCGCGCAGAGATCCCAGATACAGCCGGCGCGTCGTCGGCAGCTTGGCGAAGGGCCAGATCGAGGCTGCCGGCAGTTCGGCTCCGCTCGCGGTCGGTCGCACCAGCAGATCGCCGCCGGCGAACACGAACCACCAGTTCGGCGCATCGGCATCACTCGCCGGCAGCAGCGCCGGCTGGAAATCATCGGGCAACATCAGCATGGGCAATCTTCTCCATACGCTCCCGGCTACCGTCGCCACCGCGCCAGATCGCGGCGGCGGACCTTGCCGTTGGCGGTGCGCGGCAGGGCGTCGGTGAAGATAACCTCGCGGGGGCATTTGTAGGCGGCCAGATGCTCGTGGGCGTAGGCCAACAGCGGCGCGGCGTCCATCCCGTCGGGCTCGTCGGGATCGCGCGGGACCACGAAGGCCGCGATGACCGTCACGCCCTCGCGCACGGCCAGTTCGGTGACCGCCACCTCGGCCACCGCCGGATGCCGGCTCAGGCAGTGCTCCACCTCCAGCGGCGAGACCCGATAGCCCATGGCGTTCATCACGTCGTCGTTGCGGCCGTGGTAGATCATGTAACCGTCGGCGTCGAAGTGAACCAGATCGCCGCCGATGAACCACTCGCCCCGATAGACCTGTTCTTCCTCGTCCGGCCGGTTCCAATAACCCAGCATCAAGCCCGGATCGCTGCGATGCACCGCCAGCAACCCGGTCTCGCCCGGCGGCAGCGGTTCTGCCTCACCTTCGACCGGCAGCGCCGCCACGCAGCGGCCCGGCTGCGGTTTGCCGGGACTGCCCGGCCGCACCGGCACGCTGGGCGAGGAGGAAATGTAAGTGGAGCATTCGCTCATCCCCAAAGCCTCGTACAGTTCCTTGCCGGTTGTCGTTCGCCATTGTTCGAGTAAAGCGGTACTCAGCGCTTCGCCGGCGGTCAGGCCGTGGCGCAGGCCGGACAGGTCGAAGGCACGGAGATCGTTGTATTTCAGAATCTGCCGGTACAGCCCCGGCACCGCCGCGAACAGCGTCGCCCGGAATTTCTCCATCAGCGCCGGCCAGACCGCCACATCGCGCGGACCGTTGTAGAGCACCGCCGTCGCGCCGTTGGCCCAGGGATCGGTCAGTCCGACTCCGAGCGTGTAGGTCCAGTTGAACGCCCCGGCGTGCAGGATCACATCGTCCGGGCGGATGCCATACCAGCCCTGGTACATCGGCCGCCGTCCCCAGGCTGAACGCTGGGCGTGCAATACGCCCTTGGGCTGGCCGGTGGTGCCGGAGGTGTAGATGAGAAAGGCGGGATCGACGGCGGCGGTATCGGCGTAATCCAGCGGTTCGTACTGGGTTCGCAGCGCCGCAATCTCCGCGGGACCGAGCACCCGCACCCCCGGCGGTGGAGCAATCGCCAGTTCCTCGGACATGGCGAGGACTTGAGCGCCGGAATCGGCCAGCAGGAAATCGGCCTCTTCTTCGGTCAGTTGCGCCGAGGACGGCAACGGCACGCAACCGGCGGCGATGGCGCCAAAGAACAGCAGGGCGTAATCGCTGGTATTGCCCATGCGGATCATCAGCCGCGCGCCCGGTTCCAGACCCAACTGGCGCAGGCCCGCCGCGACCCGCCGCACCGCCTCGTCCAGTTGCGCGTAGGTCCAGCGTTCCGTCTCTTCGGCCGGCGCGTGGGCGTCGGATGCCACGATCAGCGCCACCTTGTCCGGCGTGGCTCGCGCCGCCGACGCCAAACAATACCGCGCCATGTTGAACCGCGCTGGCGGCAACTCGCCGGTGTAGCCTCGCTTATCGTTCACCTTTCGCCTTTCGCCTTTCGCCTTTCGCCTTTCGCCTTTCGTCTTATTTCCAGAAGTCCGGCAGGAACAGCAGCAGCAACGGGAACACTTCCAACCGCCCGACCAGCATCGACAGCGACAACAGCCAAGTCGCTGTATCGTTCATCGGGGCAAAATTAGAAGCGGTCTCGCCCAAACCGATGCCCATATTGTTCAGACAACCCGCCACCGAGCCGAATGCCGTCACCAGATCCACCCCGGTCGCCGCCAGCGCCAGCGAGAAAAAGCAATAGCTGAAGATGTACAGATAGTAAAACCCCCACACCGCCTGCATCACCCGGTCCGGAATGGGATGATTACCCAGTTTGACCGCGATCTGGGCGGACGGGCGAATCAGCAACCGCGCCTCGCGCACGCTCTGCTTGTACAGCAGCAGGAAACGGATGGCCTTGATGCCGCCGCAGGTCGAGCCAACGCAGCCGCCGAAGAAGCTGCCCAGCAATAGCAGCAGCGGCACGAAAATCGGCCAGTCCGCCGGATAGCCAATCGTCCCCAGTCCGTTGTCGGTGATCACCGAGGCGGTCTGGAAAAAGCCGTGATAAACAGATTCCCACAGCGGGAACTTGCCGCTCCAATACAGATAAGCGCAGGCCGTGGCGATGATCCCCCCGAACACCATCATGCAGAACTGAAACTCGGCGTCCCGGAAGATGGCCCTGAGGCTCCGGGAACGCCAGGCCAGGAAAAACAGCGCAAAATTGACCGCCGCCAAAATTGAGAAAAATCCGGCGACCAGTTCGATGGCCGGGCTATTGAAATAGCCGATGCTGGCGTCATGGGTGGAAAAGCCGCCCAGCGCCAAGGTGGCGAAACTGTGGCAGATGGCGTCGAAGAAATTCATCCCCGCCGCCCAGAACGACAGGGTGCAGGCCACGTTCAGAGCGACGTAGATGTACCAGAGATTCTTGGCGGTCTCGGTGATGCGCGGCGTGAGCTTTTCGTCTTTCATCGGCCCTGGCGTTTCCGCCTTGTAGAGTTGCATGCCGCCGATGCCCAGCATGGGCAACAAGGCCACCGCCAGCACCACGATGCCCATGCCGCCCAGGAAATTCAGTTGCGCCCGGTAATACACAATGGCCTTGGGCATGGCATCAAGGCCGGAAAGAATGGTAGCGCCGGTGGTGGTCAGCCCGGAGACCGTCTCAAATACCGCGTCCACGAATGCCATGTGCGGGTTGTCGGACAGCATGAACGGCAGCGCGCCGATCAGCGACAGCAGGAACCAGAACGCCACCACCACCACGAAGCCGTCCCGGTTGCGCAGATCGACCTTGAACCGGCACACCGGCAGCCAGCACAGCAGGCCCAGTCCCAGCATGGCCCCCATCGCCTCCGCGAACGGCAGGACCACGGCGTAACCGTCGTACCACCACGCCACCCCCATCGGCGGCAACATGGTGGCGCTGAACATGATCATCAGCACCCCGACCATGTACAGCGCCGTCTTGAGCGGCGCCCGTTTGATTCGCCGTTGGCTTGGCTTGCCGACCGTGGTCTGACTGACGGGCGGCCTGACGGTCGTCGGTTCCCAGAGGCTTGGCGCGCGCGTCGGCGGCGGCGATTCGGCGTCCAGCTCTTCATCCTCAACCTCGGTGGGGTTTCGATCCGATGGCGCGTTTTCCGCGGCATGGCGCGAGTTTTGATCGCTCATCACGTGAAGCTTCTGCCTCCCCTACCCAGGAATTGATGGCCAACCACTGGTGCTGGAACGGGTGGAAACACCAGCGCGCCAGTAGCGAAACCGAATGAAGCACTGGTTTCGCGCCCGCGCAACGGCCACCGGGGAAATCGGCGGGCTGGCGGCGCGACTTGTCATGGCCTATTGTTTATCATGGCGCATGAAAGTCATGCCCGGCCCATTGTACAGGCGACTGCGATTCTTTGAGAAACGGTAAAGGTCGGTCAAGCTATCCCCATGGCTGGCCGCTCGTCGGTTCGCTTCGCCGAAGGAACCTGTCGGTCGCGAGCTTCGACCACGGTTCCGATGCATGCCAATTCCGCTTTCGATCCAGGAGAAATGCCATGCAGTTCACCAGTTCCGTCCTGCGCGCCCAGCAACCCATTCCGGCCGAATTTGCCTTTGGGGTAGCCGACTCCCAGAACCATGTCGCACTCGGCTCCAATATCAACCCGCCGCTCGAATGGAGCGACCTGCCGGCCGGTGCCCGCTCCCTGGTGCTGATCTGCCATGATCGGGACGTACCGACTCGCGCGGACGACGTCAACCAGGAAGGACGGCAAGTCCCCGCCGACTTGCCCCGCGCGGATTTCTATCATTGGGTTCTGGTGGATCTCCCTCCGGAACCGGCGCGAATCCTGGCCGGCGAATTCTCCCAAGGGGTAACGCCCGGCGGCAAAGCGGGGCCGGCTGGTCCCCGTGGCTCTCGCCAGGGCATCAACAATTACCGGGAATGGTTCGCGGGCGATCCCGCCATGGCCGGCGACTATTTTGGTTACGATGGTCCCTGCCCGCCCTGGAACGACAGTATCGTCCACCACTACATTTTCACTCTCTACGCGCTCGATGTGGCGCGCTGCCCGGTGGAGGGCAAGTTCATCGGACCGGAGGTGCTGGCCGCGCTCGCCGGACACATTCTTGACCAGACCAGCTTCACCTGTACCTATAGCCTGAACCCAGCCGTACCGGCCTGAGCCTCCAGCAATGATCGTTATTTCCTCCCCGGAACCCGGCGACGGCCGTCCCTTGATGGACCGTCAGTCTGATTGGACCACCAGGCTGGCCGCGCGCCGGTCTCCCATATTCGCCAGGAGTTCGCCATGAGCCCCGCCGATCCCATCTCCGGCGCCAACAAACGCCAGCTTAAACGCTGGTATCTGGTTATGTATTTGCGCGTCTTCGATGAAGACACCGGCGAATTGTTGGGCCACATCGTGGATATCAACAAGGAAGGTATCCGGTTGGTCAGCGACAAGCCCATTCCGCCCAACCAGACCTTTCGCTTGTGGGTGGACGTTCCCAAGGAAAGCGCCCCACGCCAGCGCATCCACCTGGTAGCGAATAGCCTGTGGAGCGGCCTGGATGTCAATCCGGATTTTTACGATACGGGGTTCCGCATCCAGAACATCAGCACCCAGACGCTGTTGCAGTTGCAATTGCTGATTGATGAATTCAAGTTCTGACGCCGTTCTTGTTTTTGGCATTCGATATGCATAAATTCAGTTTGACGCAATCGCGTCCGTTGGCCCGAGCGCGGAGTTCGGGCTGGAATCGAGACTCAAACTGGGAAGATGCCGTCATGTCATTAGCCATCGCCGCCGACCGAGCGCTGGTGTGGGATAACCAGCAGACCAAAATGGTGCCGAAAATCCGGGTCGAGGTGAGCCTGGTGGGCAATCGTGGCAGCGTATACCGCGAAGCCGGGCCGCTGTATGTGGAAACCGCGCAGGAAGTGTTCGAGGCGGTGCAATTGCTGCGAACGCGACTAATCAACTCGCTGTTATCTGGGACGAGTTAAGCGCGGTGAGGACACGACATGGCCGGCCGTCTCCCGCTTCGTTCGTTCCCCGCCGCCCCGCCGTTCCCGCTCCAACCGACGCAGCCTGAACTCGTCAGACTGCGTCCGCGCTTCCCCGCCGGGCCGCCCTACTTGGCCAGATTGACGCGCGCCGGCGCTTCCCCGAACACGTCCCGATAGCTGGCGTACACCGCGCCGATCGTCACCGGCCCCAGGACCAGGAACCCGAGTCCGAACGGAATGGTCGCCACCACCGCCAGCACCAGATAGATCAACCCGAACACCAACAGCGACAACATATTGATCCAGCAGGCGGCGACGCTATCCTGCGCGGCTGGCCAGGCATTCTGGCCCGCCAGCATCACCAAGGGAACTCCGTAGAACAGCACCATGGTGATCAAAGCGCCGAGCACCAGAATGATGAGTAACGCGATCAGACCGGCGCCGGCGAGAAGACCGCCCATGGCCTCGGGTGGTACAACCGTTCCCGTACTGTCCAACGTGGCCCCCATAATCAAACCGCCACCCATGAACACGATGACCACCAGTGCCATTAGCACGTAGCCGGCCAAACTGATCAAACCGAGCAGGACCAGCGGCCCCATCCGCTCCTGATCCTGGAAGCCCCGGAACAGGTGGGCGATTTCCAAGGCCTCCCCGCGCGCCTGAGCCGCCGCGCCATACAACATGCCCCCTATCAGTACCGGCGACAACAGCATGTAGGCCAGTCCACCGACGAAAGGAATAAAGGACAACACCACGCTGATCCCAAGATAAATCAGCAGGATGACAATCCAGATTCCCGGCGCCTGGACGAACAATTGCCAGCCCTCGACGATCCAAGCCCAGCCGCGACCGGCGTCTACCCGTATAGCCGTCATGAACCACCTCCTTCCGTTTGCATGAATGGTAGCCAGCATAACGCAAAGCCACGGTGCGGCAAGCCCCGCCGAACTTATAAAGCGCCTAACAAAAAAGCCCGCTGGCTCACGCCAGCGGGCTTTCCTTCAGCATCGGGCGACCGCCGCCGCCCCGGTGATTACAGCGCCTCGAAGATCCCCGCCGCGCCCATGCCGGTGCCGATGCACATGGTCACCATGCCGTATTTGCTGCCGCGCCGACGCATCCCATGCACCAGCGTAGCGACGCGGATCGCGCCGGTCGCGCCCAGCGGGTGTCCCAAGGCAATCGCGCCGCCCAGTGGGTTGACCTTGGCCGGATCGAGATCCAGCTCGCGCAGCACCGCCAGGCTCTGGGCGGCGAAGGCTTCGTTCAGCTCGAACCAGTCGATGTCGTCCTTCTTCAAACCGGCCAGATTCAACGCCTTCGGGATTGCCGCAATCGGGCCGATGCCCATGATCCGCGCCGGCACGCCGGCCACCGCGAAACTGACGAAGCGGGCCAGCGGCGTCAGGTTCAACTGCTTGACCATCCGCTCGCTCATCAGCACCACCGCACCGGCGCCATCGCTCATCTGCGAGCTGTTGCCGGCGGTGACGCTGCCCCGGGCGGCGAACACCGGTTTGAGCTTGGCCAGCCCCGCCAGGTTGCTGTCGGGGCGCGGGCCTTCGTCGTTCTCCACCACCCGCTCACGAATTTTCACCTGCATGGTCTGGTTGTCCGGCGACCGGTCGATCACGGTGTAGGGCAGGATTTCCTGCCGGAACTCGCCGCTCGAAATCGCCGCGACCGCCCGGCGATGGCTTTCCACCGCGAAGGCGTCCTGATCCTCGCGGGAGACCTTCCACTGCTCCGCGACTTTCTCTGCCGTCAGGCCCATGCCGTAGGCGATGCCGATGTTTTCATCCTTGGCGAACACCTCGGGATTTAGGGCGATCTTGTTGCCGCCCATCGGGATCATGGTCATGGTCTCGGCGCCGGCGCCGATCATCACGTCCGCCTCGCCCAGCCGGATGCGGTCGGCGGCTTGCGCCACCGCCTGCACCCCGGAAGCGCAAAAGCGGTTGATGGTGATGCCCGGCACGCTGTCCGGCAGCCCGGCCAGCAACAGGCCGATGCGGGCCACGTTCATGCCCTGCTCGCCCTCCGGCATGGCGCAGCCAACGATCACGTCGCCGATCAGCTTCTGGTCCAGCCCCGGACATTGATCCACCGCCCCACGCAGCACGTGGGCCAACAGATCGTCCGGACGGGTGTTGCGAAACACGCCGCGCGCTTTGCCGACCGGGGTGCGCGCGGCGGCCACGAGGTAAGCGTCCTGTACTTGCTTGCTCATCATCAATTCTCCTGCCAATCAGTTACGCAGCGGCTTGCCGGTTTTGAGCATCTGCTCGATCCGGGCCTGGGTAAGCGGATTCTTCGCCAGTTCGACGAAGCTCTTGCGCTCCAACCCGAGCAGCCACGCCTCATCCACCAGCGTATTGGGGTCCACGTCGCCGCCGCACAACGCGGTCGCGATCTTGACGCCCAACAGGTAGTCGTGAGCGGAGATGAAGCCGCCATCGCGCATGTTGACCAGCGCCATCTGGCAGGCGGCGATGCCGGTGCGGCCCGCCACCCGAATCTTGCGCGGCTGCGGCGGCCGATAGCCGGTTTCGGCCAGCGCCCGAACCTGGGCCTTGGCGACGTATAGCAACTCGTTCGGGTTAAACACGATCACGTCGCTCGCCTTGAGATGGCCGAGTTGCTTGGCTTCCTCGGCGCTGCGCGAGACCTTGGCCATCGCCATCGCCTCGAAATACGGGCGCAGGAACGGCAATAGATCGCCGCCCTTGGCTTCGTTCATGGCGCGCAGGGCGAATTCCTTGCAGCCGCCGCCCGCCGGAATCAGCCCGACGCCGACCTCGACCAGGCCGATGTAACTTTCCAGCGCCGCCACCACCCGGTCGCAGTGCATCAGGAATTCGCAGCCACCGCCGAGCGCCAGCCCTTGCGCCGCCGCCACCACCGGAATCGCCGAATAGCGCAGCGCGGCGGTGGTTTGCTGGAATTTGGCGACGCCACTCTCAAAGGTGATGAAATCGCCGGCCATGAGCACCGGCACCGCCTGAGCCAGATTGGCCCCAGCGCTGAACGGCGCTTCGGTTTGCCACAGCACCAGCCCACTGAAGCGCTGCTCGGCAATCTTCAGCGCCTCCAGCACGCCATCCAGCACATCGTCGCCGATGACATGCATCTTGCTCTTGAAGCTGAGTACGCCGATGTCATCGCCGGTGGTCCACAGCCGTACCCCGCTGTTCTCGTACACCGTCTGGCCGTAGTGGTGCGGCGCTTCGCCCAGCACCTGCTCGGGATAGGGCTGGCGCTGGTAAACCGGCAGGGTGGAGCGCGGCTTGTAGGCATCCTCCTTCGCCGAGTAGGAGCCTTCGGGCCGATGGACGCCGTCCACCTGCTTGACCCAGGCCGGCAGCGGAGTCTTGGTCATGGCCTTGCCGGCGGCGATGTCTTCCTCGATCCAGGCCGCGACCTGCCGCCAGCCGGCGGCCTGCCAGATCTCGAAGGGTCCCATGCCCCAGCCGAAACCCCAGCGGATGGCGAAGTCCACGTCGCGGGCGGTATCAGCGATTTCGGCCAGCAGCACCGCCGCGTAATGGAACACGTCGCGCTGGATCGCCCACAGGAATTGCGCCTGCGGATGCGCGCTGGCGCGCAGGGCGGCGAACTTCTCGGCGGGATTCTTGATCTTCAAGAGCGCCTGCACCGCTTCATCCGGCTTGGCGCCGGCGTCCCGATACTCCCCGGTCGCCGTATCCAGAACCTGCTTGCCCTTGTTGGCGTAGATGCCGGCCTTGGTCTTCTGACCCAGCGCGCCCTTCTCGATCAGCGCGTTCAGCCAGGCGGGCGGGTTGAAATACTGCCGCCACGGATCGTCGCGCAACGCCAGCGCGGAACCCTTGAACACATGGCCCATGGTATCCAGACCCACCACGTCGGCGGTGCGGTAGGTGGCGCTCTTGGGCCGACCAATCGCCGGGCCGGTCAGCGCGTCCACCAGGTCCAGACTCAGCCCGAACGCCTGGGTGTGGTGGATGGTCGCGGCCATCGAGAACACGCCGATGCGGTTGGCGATAAAATTGGGGGTATCCTTGGCCCGGATCACGCCCTTGCCCAGGGTGCTGACCAGGAAGGTTTCCAGGTGGTCGAGAATGGCTGGATCGGTGGTCTGGCAGGGAATCAGCTCCACCAGCGCCATGTAGCGCGGCGGGTTGAAGAAATGGATGCCGCAGAACCGCGGGCGCACGTTGTCGGGCACCGACTCGGCCAGCAGGCTCAGCGGCAGGCCGGAGGTGTTGGTGGCCAGAATCGCCCGGTCGTTCAGGTAAGGCGTGATCTTTTTGTACAGGTCGGCCTTCCAGTCCGGGCGCTCGGCGATGGCCTCGATCAGCAGGTCGCAGCTCCGCAGTTCCTCCAGGTGCTGGTCGTAGTTGGCGGGTTTAATCAGATCGGCCCGTTCTTTCACCGCGAACGGCGCTGGGCTTAGCTTGACCATGTTGGCGATGGCCTTGGTCACGATCCCGTTGGGATCGCCGTCCTTGGCCGGCAGATCGAACAACACCACCGGCACGTCGGCGTTGGCCAGATGGGCGGCGATCTGCGCGCCCATCACGCCCGCGCCCAGAACCGCCACCCGGCGGATGGATGCTGCGTTACTCATATCGTGGATGTCCTCTCGTCAGGCTGTCGAAACACGCGGCGGGACCGCCGTTTCTCCCATTATGCGCCGCCCAAAATAAAGCCAGGGCGTGTTCCCTGGCTTTCTCGATTTGGCTAATTGCCTAGTGTAGGGTAAGGTTATGGCGTCTTGTCCCCGGCCCGCCTCGGAGCCTCGCCATGCACGCCGTCAAAATTCCGTATTACCGCGTCGAGGACTACCTGGAGCTGGAGCTTCGGAGCGAACGGCGCCACGAGTATCTCAACGGCGAAATTGTCGCCATGACCGGCGGCAGTTTGGCGCACAACCTCATTGCGCTGAACCTGGCCGGCGCTCTGCGGGAACACCTGCGGGGAACGCCCTGCCGGATCTATGTGAATGATGTCAAGGTGCGGATCGAAGCCGCGCATTGCTTCTTCTACCCGGATGTGCTGGTGTCGTGCGTGGAGCCGGGCAAGCTCCAGGATTGCTATTTCGTGGATGACGCCAAGCTGGTGATCGAGGTGCTCTCGCCCAGCACGAACCAGCGCGACCGTGAGTTCAAGCGCATCGCCTACCGGCAATTGCCCGATTTGCAGGAGTACCTGCTGGTGGCGCAGGAGAGTCGGCTGGCGATTTGTTATCGCCGCCTGCCGGATGGCTGGGAACAGGAACCGTATGGCGCACGGGAAGTGATCGAACTGAAGAGCGTTGGCTTGAACCTGCCGTTGACCCGAATCTACGAAGACATCCCGGAATAAAAAGGCCGGGGACCGTGCCCCGGCTTTCTCGATTTGGCTAATCGCCGATTTTTTAAGGCTTAAAACCGGTAGCTGGCCTGGATGCCGACCAGGTTGCCCGAACCGTTGTAGTCCAGCCGCAGGGTGTCGGTAATCAGCCCGGCGGGCAGGCCCGGCGACGGATTGATGGTGTTTTCGGTGCTGGCGTCGGCGAAACTGATGTACATATAGCCGAAGTCCACCGACAGTTGCGGGTTCGGGTGATAGCTAAAACCAAGGCCGATGGCGTTGCGGTCGCTGTCGGGAATGCGTGGGGTGCGGAATTCGGCCGATGGCACCGGGGTCTGGTCATAGACGTAGCCGGCCCGGAAGGTCAGCGCCGGATTGTAGTCGTAGCTCACGCCAATATTGAATGCCCAGCTATCTTCCCAGTTTTCCTCGGTCAGGCTCCGCGAGCCGTCGGCATAATCGATCTGCAGTTTCTGAAACAGGCTCCAGTTGGTCCAGCGCACCCCGCCCATCACCGCCCATTGATTGTTGATCCGCCGGTAAGCCGCCAATCCCAACCAGTCCGGCAAGGTGACATCGGCTTTGGCGCCCACCTCGCCATTACCGCCCGGTATGTAGTCGCTGATGGTGCGGTCGCCCTCCGCCGAGTGATTGATGCGCGACCGATAGCTGACGCTGAACCGGGTATTAGGGTCGAGTTCGTACAGGGCACCCAGGTTGTAGCCAAAGGCCCAGCCATCGGCCTTGACCTCGGCGTATCCGTCTTTCACGAAGGGCGTGAACGGGTTGAGCAGTGCCTGGCTAAGAGTGGCGTCGACATATTGGGCGCTGACGCCTGCCCCAATTGAAAAGTTGTTGTTGACCCGGTAGGCGATGGAGGGATTGATGTCTATGGTGCTTAACTCCGAATCGACCGCGTGATAGCGGCCCACCCAGTTCTGGCTATAGCTGGTGCTGACCGCGAATGGGGCGGTCATGCCCAAGCCGAACCGCATCCGGTCGTTGATGTCCATCGCGAAAAACGCATTGGGCACCACGTTATCGGTGCCACCGTCGTCGTTGCCGAGTCCCGTGTTCGGAATGGTCACGAACACCGGCAAGGTCCCCGGTTTGGTGAGCACATCGCCCAGATTGGCCGGCAACCGGGTGGTGGAGCCCGCGTTATCCGCCTCAATGCTAATTCCGATGAAGGTCATGCCAGCCTGCGCTTGTGTCCCCTTGCTCAACATCATGTCGGCGGGGTTGTAGTACACGGCGGACACATCGTCGTTCGGCAGGCTGCCGCCCGCGAAGGCCCGACCCAGGCCGGTGACGCTCTGCTCGCTGATCTGCAAACCCGAGGCGTAAACCTGGCCAGTGACGGTCAACAATCCGGCGATGCCCAGGACTAGAAGTGAACTCTGTATTTTTGAGTGGAACATTGTTTTGCCCTTTGGTCATTAGTCAATCAAGACTTTTTAATTAGCCCTGGCCCGCGTCGTGATCGCCCGTGGCGAGGTTTGCGCGAATCGGCGTTCGGCAAACAAGGCTTCGGCGGTGCCCGGAAGACGCTGGCGTGTATCGTCTTTCATACCGAAGTGGCCTGTTTCAAACGTTTGTTTGAATTATCCCAAAGTATACTGCAAATAAATGCACAATCTGGCCGTTTTATGAGCGATTCAGCGTCAGGCGTCGCACCGCCGCCGCATCGAAGGGCCAATCCAACTCTTCCCCCGTATCCAGCCGGCGCAACACGGGAATACGGACGCCGTAGCGTTCCAGCAGATCCTCGTCATCGGCGATCTCCACCGGGCGGAATGCCACAGCGACCGCGCCGCGAACCAAAGCCTCCGCCCGCTCGCACAGATGACAACCACTCGTGGCGTAAAGCGCCAGCATGGGCGCGCGGTCATGATTTTTCACGCTTTCTCCTCCCCCGATCCGGCGAGAACCTTAATACCTCGCCCGTGCGTCGTTCCCATATCCTTCACTGTGGAAACGACTATCATTGATGACCTCACTCATTGAGGTCGCTCATCCCTAAGGTCGCTCATCCCTACCGTTACCCCTTGAACCACGAATGGCCAGACTGCTGCACGAACTCATTCTCGAACAGGCGGACCACCGCCCCACCGCTACCGCCGTTGCGCACCGGCACACCCATTTGGACTATGCCACCCTGGCTAGCCAGATCCGGATTGTGGGGCGCGGGCTGCGGGCCTTGGGCTTGAACCGGGCGGATCGAGTCGCCGTCTATCTGCCCAAGCGGGTGAAAACCGTCGTCACCCTGTTTAGCGCCGCGCTGGCCGGCGGCGTGTTCGTCCCGATCAATCCCCTGCTGAAACCCGAGCAGGTCGCCTACATTCTGCGCGACTGCAACGTGCGAATTCTGGTCACGGCCCGCGACCGGGCGACCCTGCTGGAACCCGTGCTGGCCGATTGTCCCGACCTGCACAGCGTGGTGCTGACCGATGAGGCAACCTCGGCGCCTCGGCGCCTGCATCATTTGCAAGTGCTCGGCTGGCCGGCGCTGCTGGATTCGGAAAACAGCCGTTCGCCGGCGCGGGTCATCGATCAGGACATGGCCGCCATTCTCTACACCTCGGGCAGCACCGGCAAACCCAAGGGGGTGGTGTTGTCGCATCGCAACCTGCTGACCGGCGCTCACAGCGTGGCCGATTATCTGGGCAACCGGGCCGACGACCGCATTCTGGCGGTGCTGCCGTTCAGCTTCGATTATGGCCTGAGCCAGCTCACCACCGCCTTTGTCGCTGGTGCGCGGGCGGTGCTGATGGATTATCTGTTGCCGCGGGACGTGGTTGCCACGGTCGCCCGCGAGGGCATCACCGGGCTGGCGGCGGTGCCGCCGATGTGGGTGCAACTGGCGTCGCTGGAGTGGCCGGCGACGGCGGCGGATAGCCTGCGCTACCTGACCAATTCGGGCGGAGCGATGCCGCGCGCCACGTTGGCGGCCTTGCGCCGGACCTTGCCGAAAACCACGCCCTATCTCATGTACGGGCTAACCGAGGCGTTCCGCTCCACCTATCTGCCGCCCGAGGAGATCGATCGCCGGCCGGATTCCATCGGCAAGGCTATTCCGAACGCCGAAGTGCTCGTCGTGCGCGAGGACGGTACGCCCTGCGCGCCGGGCGAACCTGGCGAACTGGTGCATCGCGGTTCGCTGGTGGCGCTTGGCTACTGGAACGATCCGGTCAAGACCGCCGAACGCTTCCGTCCGGTCCCCGGCCAAAATCCTGGCCTGCCCTTGCCGGAACTGGCGGTGTGGTCGGGGGATACGGCGCGGATGGACGAGGATGGCTTCCTTTACTT
Organism: Candidatus Contendibacter sp.; assembly: GCA_049290615.1. Classification (GTDB taxonomy): domain Bacteria; phylum Pseudomonadota; class Gammaproteobacteria; order Competibacterales; family Competibacteraceae; genus Contendibacter. The sequence goes on along the minus strand of JBATNZ010000273.1, from coordinate 4,040 downwards.
CATCGGCCGCAAGGATGACATGATCAAGACCTCCGGCTACCGGGTCAGCCCCACCGAAGTCGAGGAAGTGCTTTATGGCAGCGGCCAGGTCGCCGAAACGGCGGCGCTGGGAATCCCGCATCCGGCGCTGGGTCAGGCGGTGGTCGCGGTGGTCAAACCGCTGTCGGACGCTTTTAACGAGAGCACGTTGATCGCCCATTGCAAACAGCATCTACCCAACTTCATGGTCCCGCTGCAAATCGTCGTCCGCCGCGCCGATCTGCCGCGCAACCCCAACGGCAAGATCGACCGCAAGGCGCTGGTCGAGGAGTTGCGCGCGCTGTTCCCGGAGTCGCCGTCATGAGCGCCGCGCGGCCCAGCCACTGGCCGACGAAGCAGTTTCCGGTGATTGACGATTGTCTGTGGGTCGGTGGGATGTCGCTAACCCAACTGGCGGTGCGGGTCGGCCAAACCCCGTTCTACGCTTACGACCGTCGTTTGTTGAATGAACGGGTGACGCTATTGCGGCGTGCGCTGCCGGCGGCCATTGCCGTGCATTACGCGGTCAAGGCCAATCCGATGCCGGCCGTGGTCCAGTACATGGCGGGCCTGGTGGATGGGCTGGATGTCGCCTCGCTCGGTGAGTTGAAGGTAGCGCTGGACGCCGGCATGAATCCGGCCCAGATCAGCTTCGCCGGCCCCGGCAAGCGACCAGCGGAACTAGCCGCCGCCATTGCCGCTGGCATCGTGATCAATCTGGAGTCGCCCCGGGAATTGGAAACCATCGCCCGGCTGGGGCGGGAACAGGGTCGGCGATCACGGGTGGCGGTGCGGGTCAACCCGGATTTCGAGCTGAAAGCCTCGGGGATGAAGATGGGCGGCGGCCCCAAGCCGTTTGGGGTGGACGCCGAGCAGGTGCCGACGCTGTTACGGCGGATCGGCGAATTGGGGCTGGATTTCCAAGGCTTCCACATTTTTACCGGCTCGCAGAACCTGCGCGCGGCGGCCATCGTCGAGGCTCACGACCGCACGTTCGATCTGGTGTTGCGGCTGGCGGCGGATGCACCGGGACCGGTTCGGTTGCTCAACATCGGCGGTGGCTTCGGCATTCCCTACTTTCCCGGCGACGTTCCACTAAATTTGCAACCCATCGCCGTTAATCTGGATCGCTGGCTGTCGACGGTGAAGGACCGGCTGCCGGAGGCGCGAGTGGTGTTGGAACTGGGCCGCTATCTGGTCGGCGAGGCGGGGATTTACGTGGCCGAAGTGGTGGACCGCAAGGTCTCGCGCGGCTACACGTTTCTTATCACCAATGGTGGTTTGCATCACCACTTGGCGGCATCCGGCAACTTCGGCCAAGTCATCCGCAAGAATTACCCGGTAGCGGTTGGCAACCGGATGGTCGGAACCGAACGGGAGGTGGTGTCGGTGGTGGGTCCGCTGTGTACACCACTGGACATCCTGGCCGAGCGGATGGAACTGGCCAAAGCCAGGGTCGGCGACCTGATCGTGGTGTTCCAGTCCGGCGCCTATGGCCTAACCGCGAGTCCGACCACGTTTCTCAGTCATCCGGCCTGCGTGGAGGTGGTGGTGTGATCACCCTGATTAACTGATTAAAATTTAACGAGTTGTCTTCACATTAAAAGGGATAATGACCCAAGCTCGGCAGCGGCTTTGGAGCGCGGCGGAAAGCCGTCCGGTGCAGCGCTTTGTTGGGCACCCCCGCGCTTACCCCACGGCTTAGCCGAAGAGTTTTCCTTGCGGCTGCGCATCGGACCTGATCTCCGGCCAAAGCTCTACAAACGTTGCCGTGGAAATGCGTGCCAGTTCGCTCGGCTCAATCTTGTTTAAACCGCCTCCGTAAACCCGGCCTTCGCCGCGAAGTTCGTGGCCGGTAACCTGACCGAGCAAAGCGTGGACGGATTCGGTACGGTCGGGATGTCGCCGAAGCATCGCCGCGAGGCCGTTTTTCGGGTAGAGCATCAGGTAGAGATTGGTTGCTATCGCATTCGATCTGTTCAAGATGAAGCGGAACGGCTGCTTGTCGTTAGAGCCACGGCCCATGTAGGTGCAGAGGAACAGGGGCGGCTCTCGCTGTTCCTGCTTGTACCAAGGGCTGCGTTTGCCGATCAGATAGCCATCCATGATGCCAAGCGACTGGGCGGTTTGAAGGTATTTCCACAGCGCGGGGTACATCGCCTCAACCATCGGTTCGGGCAGGTCGCAGTCGATCATGCACAGTTGGCGATCGATGAGTGGGTAGCCGTCAGCATCGGCGCCTATGATCGTTGTCTTGAGGTGACGCGGGCTGGGAAGGATAGGACGGAGGTACTCGGCGGGAAGGCCGTGGCTCTTCGCGGCGGCGCGGTCGAGCACAAAAAACTTGTTGCAGCCGGTAGCGATGCCGCGCTGCACATGGAAGCAATCGCCAAGTCGCGGACCGTGGCCGTCGCCTAACGTGTGCCGGTCGTTCTTGGCATGACTCGGGTACACAGTCCACTTTCGAGACTCGCGCAATCGTTCACGCGGCACGAGGTCGCGGGCGTGCGGCTCTGCCAGTGTGCCGCCATAGGTGAACTCGACGGCATGAGAAGCGGTAGGTCGCGACTTGCGGAATACCAGCACGACCGACGACACAAGGGCGTCGCCAAACTGAACATCGTCAGGGTCGAAGCGGTGGGCACGGATAAGCGTTACGCGATCCGTGAGGAAGCCCTTGAGGGCCGCGCCGTAATTGACGTCCATGAACTCTGAAGGGATGAGCCACGCGGCAATACCATCGTCCTCCAGCCACGCTGTGGCGAGCAATAGAAAGTAGACATACAGACCCGCAAGGCCGTTGACTTCAACCCCGGTCATTTTGAACGTGAGGTCTTGGAGGCGTTCCTTGTCCTCTCGGTTCATATGATGGTGTCGGACGTAGGGCGGGTTCGCCAGGATGACGTTGGGCGAGGGGGGGCGGGAGCTATTGGCGACAACTTTTGTGAAGTCGCCGCGCACAACCTCAAGTCCCGCATTAGCCCACAAATTACAGGCTGCGTCGGCGAAGGCGAAATCAAGTTCGATCCCCACGGCACTTTTGATCCGCTTGGAGCCGAAGACTGCGAGCGCCGCTGAAAAGAAACTGCCCGAGCCGATCGAAGGATCGGCGAAGCGAATACTGGCGTTGGTCTGGCCTATAACTGATGCGACGTAGCGAGCGATATCGACGGCGAGGACATTGGGCGTTGCAAACTGGCCAAGGCGATTCCGCTCCGCTGTCGACTTGCGCGTATCGATATCCGCCTGAATTGCTTGTCGCCGTGATTCGATCAAGTTGTCCTCGTAAGCCATCATGCGATTTACAGCCCCAGTTTCACAAGGTCGTCGATGCGATGCTCCCAGACCCAATCAATGCCCTCGGCGGCTTCGTAGCCCAAGTAGTCGCTGCCAAAGTAGCCGCAGAGAAACAGCAGGAACGGCACGGTTTCGCTATAGGCAGCTTGAAGCTGGTGGATCTTGGTGGCTTCTTCCTTGCGCCGCTTGTTGGTGTTGGTGAAGTCACCCGCCGACTTGGCTTCGATCAGAATCGGCAGCCGATCCTTGCGGAGTTTCTTGGGCTGAATTACTACGTCAACCGGGATGTTCACCTTCAGCGCCTTGCCGACCGCGAGGTTCATGCGGAATGAGTACGTCGCGGCTTCCATTTCGGTCAGCGGCTTCCCACTGGGATGGCCTTGCTTCCGGTAGCCTCGGGCGTCGAGCCAATCGCCCACGAGTTTGAGTTGCCGCTGTTCCTGAGCGTTGCGGACGATCGGGTTTGTTATGGCACTGCATAAGCGGTCAGCGACGATCGTTGATGCTCGGTCGCGTTCGTGATCGGTAGGGTCTTTTGCGGCGTCCAGCCACGGGAAGATATCACGGTCCAGGAGCCTTGAGATGATGCGACAGAGTTTGTAGAACTTACGCATTGACAAGCATTGTATAATGTGCCTAGCAAGTTGAACCTTAGCCATGGATGTTTTCGTTGATGAGAGAAATCAGTCGCCCCTCTACAGCCCGTTGTACTTTAGCGACGTATG
>JBATNZ010000272.1:0-2145 GCA_049290615.1 Candidatus Contendibacter sp. | reverse complement strand
CCGAACCTTGACCAGTTACCTGTGCTTCGAGAGCTGGGGGGCCTTGATGACGTTCATGTTGCAAAGCTTCGAGCCAGCTCTTCCACAACCCGAAACCGGGTGAAATCGCCAAAATGAGAATTGCTGGACGCGGGTGCTCCAGTTGCGTTTCCGTCAACAGCCCGAACCCTACCTGGCCGCACTCGAGGCACGACTCGTCAAGCTGAGTTTGCCTCCATAGAAAAAAATAGCCCTGCGGCGGTTTTGCAGCGCCTGACCGAAGCGATCGAGCGATTTCCCAAGAACGCCGAGAAGCAGCTCCCGCGCACCGACACCAAGCGCTATCTGATCGAACAACTGCGCGAACCGTTGCGGGCGATCCTCATCGAGCGCGGTTATTCGCTGCCCGAGTTGGTCGCGCTGCTGCACCGATGCGGGATCACGATCCACCTGAGCACGCTGAAGCGCCATCTGGGTTCGATGGGCCCCACGCGCGCGGCCAACCGCCACGGGCTAGCCGGTGATTCGGCCTCGCCCGCCGATCCGGCCGCGTACCCCGCCCCAACGCCCACCGCGCCCGCCGCGCCGATGGTTCCCCTCGAAAACCGTCCGCCGATTTTCAGACCGGCTGCCGCGCCCGAATCGGCTCGCTGCACCGAGCACCCGGTGGCCGATAAGAACGCGCCGCCCGCCAAACCGGCGATCCCGTTGTCTGGCCGGTTCACCCCCAGGCCGGAGTTGCCCTACGACGAGCTGATCCGCCAGTCGGAACAACGGAAACAGCGGCTGGCCGAGGCGGCGGCTGGGCCAGGCGAGGACGCGGCTGGACGGCGAAAGCGAACCGGATAGCGAACGCGCGACCAACCGATGCCTACCCCGGAACACGCCCGATCACAGGAGGCCCACCGATGAATCCGCTCGTCATGCATGACTCTTCGCTTCCGAACGACCCCTCCCGGTGGTCTTCCTCGTTGCCCACGCTGATCGCGGTCGGCGGCTGCAAGGGCGGCGTGGGCAAGTCGATGGTGGCGCTGGCGTTGGTGGATTACCTGCTCCGGCGCGACGTGCCGGTCTTGCTGATCGAAACCGACACCGCCAACCCGGATGTCTGGCGGATGTACGCCCGAGAGGAGGGGGTCGTGGCCGAAGCCCTCGATCTGGACCGGGCCGAGGGCTGGATCGATCTGATCAACCTCTGCGACGCGCATCCGGAGCGGGTCGCCGTCATCAACACGGCGGCCCGCAACAACAAAGGCGTCGCCGCGCACGGCGCGACGCTGAACCGGGCGTTGCCGGAGCTGCGGCGGCGGCTGGTCACCTTGTGGGTGATCAACCCCCAGCGCGACAGCCTGGAGTTGCTGGAGGATTACTTGCACACTTTGCCCGACGCGGTGACCCACGTGATCCGCAACACCTTTTTCGGATCGCCCGATCTCTTTGGGCTGTATCCCACGCTGGCGGTGTCCGAGGAGATCGCCCGGCGCGGCGGCCAGGTGCTGACCCTGGACCGGCTGGCCGACCGGGTGAGCAACGATCTGTATTCCCGGCGGCTGGCCATCGCCCGGGCCGTGCAACGCGGCGGCCCCGACGCCCTGCCCTTGGGCAACCGCGCCGAGTTGGAGCGCTGGCGGGAGGAGGTGGCCGGTCTGTTCGAGGCCATCCTGCCCGTCGAACTCCCGCCCACCGAACGCCAGCGCCAGCGGTTCCGGTGCGCGGAAACCAGCGAGCTTCAGCCATGAACCCAGAAGATCGAACCCAACCGACAGGGACGCCCGCCGCCGGTGCGGACGCCGCGACCGCCCTGCCGTCAACCGGCGTTCCCAAAACCCCTCCACCCGGACGGGCAACCGCTGACCCGAGGCCCTTGGAAACCGCGTTCGAGCGCCTGTTGGGCCGACAGCCATCCGAGCAGGACCGGGCGCGCCTCCACCATATCCGGGATACCTTGGGGTTGGGGACCAGCGACGCCCTTTGGCTGGTGCTGATCGCCTTGCAGTATTACTACTCCCTGTACGAGCGTTTCCCTCCCCTGATCCGGGCCGCCGCCGGCGAGGTGCTGGTCGAGTTCAAAACCGAGACCGACGCGCTGTGGAAGGCCCTCGCCGCCGACCTGGAACACACCGCCCGCGACCTGAAGGGTCCGCTGACGGAGGCGGCCCACGGCGC
>JBATNZ010000271.1:0-5575 GCA_049290615.1 Candidatus Contendibacter sp. | reverse complement strand
GCCATGCACTTCGAACGCGGCCGCGAGCCGATCACCGCATCGCGCTACTACGCCGAGGCTGCGGAAGCGGCGCTGCAGCACTTGAGCCCGGCCGAGTGCATGACGCTCGCCGAGCGCGGGTTGACCCTTCTCGGCCAGGCCTCGGAGGGAACCGAGCGCAAGGCGCTGGAGATCGCGCTCGCAACGCTTCAGGGCGTATCGGCCGCCCATCTGCTCGGCCTGAGCTCTATCGAGACCAAGAGCGCCTTCCAGCGTGCGCACTCCCTGCTCGGCGACGTCCCCCAACATCCCATGCGGGGGCTCCTGCTGCACGGGTTCGGGTTCGTGCTTTGTCTGCGCGCCGAGTATGCCGAGGCGCTTGCTGTGGCGGAACGCGCCGATGCGCTTTCGTCCGCGACCGACGATCCGGTCTTGCTGCTCGCCGCATGCACCGTGCAGGGAGAGGTGCAGATGCTGCGGGGGCGACCCCGTATCGCCCGCGAATGGATCGAGCGGGGTCTTGCTGCCAAGGGGTCGCTCGATGCGCCGCCGGAACAAAGTTTCGTAGCCGACCCACGGGTCACGCTGCTCGGGCTGCTTGCCATCCAACTGCTTCACCTCGGCCTGATCGAGACGGCTCGCTCGCGCCTGCGGGAGGCGCACGCCCGCGCGCGCCAGATGGGACAACCGATGGCGCGGATGGTCGCCATCTGGTTCGACGCGATGTTCCAGGTGCGGCTCGGCAACACCGAGCGTGTCGCGGCACTCGCCGACGAGATGCAGGCGCTCGTCGAGGAGTTCGCGCTGGCGCAGGGTCGTGTCGCGTGCCGGTGGTTTCGCGGTTGGGCGGACGCCCGAATGGGAGAACCGCGTGAGGGCTATCGCCGGATTCGCGAGGCGTATGAAGAAAATACACGGCTCGGGATGCTGGCGGGAGGGACTGAGACCCTGGGGTATGCCGCGGAGGCGCTGATGCTCGCGGGCGACTGGGACGCAGCCCAAGCGCAGCTTGAAGAAGCACTGCAAATCGCGAGCGCGCACGGGGAGCGCGTATATCTGCCACGACTGTTCTTGATCGAGGCTGAGATTGCCCGTGCGCGTGGCGAGCCCGCTATCGCCGATGCTTCGGTTCGGCGCGCGGTCGCGGAGGCACGAGCGCAGGAGGCCCCCTGGCTCGAGCTGATGGCGCTGGTCGAACTCTGCGAACGCGACGGCGCGACAGCGGAGGACCGCCGTGCGCTGGCCGCACTCGTCGATGAACTTCCGGAAGCAATCGATACAACCGCTTTCACGAAGGCGCAAGCGCTGCTCGACAGGGCCAAGCCCGCCTGAAAACGCTCGCGTCCGCGCGGCACGCTGCGGCGAGGCGGCGTCTGAGGCCACGCACCGCGACAACCGGCGTGGCCATGCGCCCAGCATTCAGACCGAACATTGACGTTTCGCTTACGACTCCGTGATCGGATGCGGCTACTATCCCACCAATCTTCGATTGATAGGCAATTTGCCTGGTCCGTAACTTTCAGGTTGAAGTTACGGAGTGCCGCGATGAACAAGTATCGAGTCACCTTAACCGCTGAGGAGCGGACCGAATTGGAACGCCTGGTTTCAGTCGGCAAAGGCGCAGCCCGCAAGCTCGCTCATGCCCGCATTCTCTGGTTGGTGGATACCGCTGCGGGAGCGGAACGTTCCGACGAGGAGGTCATCGCCGCCTTGCGCGTCGGCCTCTGCACGGTCGGGCGCGTCCGCCAGCGGCTGGTTACCCAGGGATTCCCCGCCGCCCTCAACCCCGAGCCACCCCAAATCCCCGAGGAATTTCACCGATGACCGACCCTTCCCAATCCCTGACCCCGTTCTCCCCGCAATCCAGCCTGCCCGTCCTGGCCCAACAGGCGGTGGATTACTGGACCGATGGCTGGCAGCGCACCATTCTGTTCTGGGACGTGCTGCGCCAGCGCAGCGACCAGTACTACCAGGAACGGGCCAAGGCGGTGCCGCACGTGCTCCGGTTCGAGCACGAGCTGGTGCTGGACGGCCGGACCCTCGAGCGGCCGGTCAACTACGGCCTGGTGCGGGTCAAGCCGCCGGCAGGGGTCAGCATCGACCTGAGGAAGCGCCCGTTCGTGGTGGTGGACCCGCGCGCCGGCCACGGTCCGGGGATCGGCGGCTTCAAGGCCGACAGCGAACTGGGCGTGGCGATGCGCGCCGGGCATCCCTGCTACTTCGTCGGTTTCAGCCCCGACCCCATGCCCGGCCAGACCATCGAAGACATCATGCGCGCCGAAGCGGTGTTCCTGGAAAAGGTCATCGCCCTGCATCCCAACGCCGACGGCAAGCCCTGCGTGATCGGCAACTGCCAGGCCGGCTGGGCGGTGATGATGCTGGCCGCCACCCGGCCGGAACTGTTCGGCCCGCTCATCATCCCCGGCTCGCCGCTGTCCTACTGGGCCGGGGTGGAAGGCCAGAACCCAATGCGCTACTCCGGCGGCCTCTACGGGGGCAGTTGGCTGACCGCGCTCACCAGCGACCTCGGCGGCGGCAAGTTCGACGGCTCCTATCTGGTGGAAAACTTCGAGAATCAAAATCCCGCCAACACGCTGTGGACCAAGAACTACGACCTCTGGTCGAAAGTCGACACCGAGGGGCCACGCTTCCTCGAATTCGAGAAATGGTGGGGCGGTCACGTCAACCTCAACGCCGAGGAAATGCAGTGGATCGTCGATCAACTGTTCGTCGGCAACCGGCTGGCCACCGCCGAAATCGTCACCAGCGACGGCGTGCGGATCGACCTGCGCAACATCCGCTCGCCGATCCTCTGTTTCTGCTCCAAGGGCGACAACATCACCCCGCCGCAACAGGCGCTGGGCTGGATCGTCGACCTCTATCAAAAGGATGAGGACCTCCTCGCCGCGGGCCAAACCATCGTCTACGCCATCCACGACAGCATCGGCCATCTCGGCATCTTCGTCTCCGGCGGTATCGCCCGGAAGGAGTATCAGGAATTCGCCTCCAACATCGACCTGATCGACGTGCTGCCGCCCGGTCTGTACGAGGCGGTGATGACCCCCAAGACCGCCGACGCGGCGGCCAATCTGGATCTGGTCAGCGGCGACTGGATCGTGCGCTTCGAACCGCGCACCCTGGCCGACCTGCGGGCCATCGTCCGGCCCAGTCCCGACAACGAACTCCGCTTCGCCGCCGCGCGGCGGGTGTCGGAAACCAATCTCGGCCTGTATCGGACCCTGTTCCAGCCCTTCGTCCAGGCCTGCGTCAGCCAGCAGACCGCCGAATGGCTGCACCAACTCAACCCGTCCGAGCTGCCCTACGAACTGTTTTCGGACCGCAACCCGCTGATGCAACAGATCGCCCAACTGGCCGAGCAGATCCGCCAACAGCGCCAGCCCACCGCGCCCGACAATCCCCTGCTCCAGGTGCAGGCCATGATCTCGGACGGGATCATCGCCGCCCTGGACGGCTGGCGCGATCTGCGGGACCGCAGTGTGGAGCAACTCTTCCTGGCGATCTACAGCGCGCCGTTGCTGCAAGCGCTGGTCGGACTGCGCGCCTCGGGCGAGCCGCCACGCCGCCACCCCGGCGTCGAACCGGAGCGGCTCGCCTTCATCCAGCAGCGCATCGCCGAACTCAAGGCCCGCCTCGCCGAGGGCGGCTTGCCCGAAGCGGCCATTCGCAGTCTGGTTTACATCGGCATGGCGGAACCCGGCATCGACGAGCGCGCCTTCGAGGTGTTGCGCCAGATGCGCGCCGCCGGCCAGGGCGAGGGGATGACTCTGGAAGAGTTCAAGCAAATGCTCCGCGAGCAGTTCTTCGCTCTGTTGCTCGACCGCGACGCGGCGCTGGCCGCCATCCCGAAGATGCTGCCCGCCGACGCCGCCGTGCGGGCGGAGGCGCTCGCCCGGATCCGTCAGGTTGTGTCCGCCGTCGGCGAGCCCACCGGCGAACGGGCCGAGCGCCTGGCGCGGATCGAGACGCTGTTCCAGACCGGCGAACCGGCCCAACTGGAGGCGGGCACGGCTGGCTGATCGCTACGGATGGGTAGGGTACGCCATGCGTACCCTACTGCCGATCGATACCGAAAAATTGAGGAGTGGATTCATGGAACGTAAGCACGAGAAATACGAACGGCTGATCGCCCGGTGCAAAGCCATGACCCCGGTGCCGACCGCCGTGGCCCACCCCTGCGACGAAAGCTCGCTCAAGGGCGCGGTGGAGGCCGCCGAACTGGGCATTCTGCAACCCCGATCCTGGTCGGTCCCCGCGCCCGGATCGAAGCCGTTCTCTCAGGACTCCACCAGCGGACACGATTACGCTGCCCTTCAGTTTCGTTGCCGACACATGTAATGACTCTCAACCGCGAACCCAAATATCCCAACCGGCGGGCGTACGTTCTGAAATTGCGCAGCGACGCAAAGCCCGGCGCGCTCGCCGGCCGTCTCGAGAACCTGGTCACCGGCCGGCAGCGCGAGTTCGCATCCAGCCACGAGCTGCTCGACTCCATTGCAAGCGACCTTGAGGCGAGCGTCGACGAGGGGTCGGCCGGACCGACGCGCAAGTGATCGATGCGTTCATCACTACACGAGTGTGCGAATCCATGACCGAGCAACCACACCCCTTTCTCATCGCGTGGTGGGCGAAGAACCTCGACGAGCTCGACCGCGAGATTGCCAGGCTGGCGCCGCTATGTCAGGTCAGGATCCTCGATCCCGGCGTCATCGAGCGTGTGCTGCGCAAAGACGCTTCGGTGTGCGGGACACACGATCCCGTAGCTTTCGCAAGACTGCACGACATGCTCATGATGCATTTCGCGATACGCGAAAAGGCGGCCGACGACCTCGGGCAGGCGCAAACCGCGGTGATCGAGGCTTATATCATCGAGCGGCTGAAGAAGTCCTTACCCGATTCGGGAGACTGGCCGTTCGCGTGAATCCTTGGTCGGAAGAGACGGAAAACGCCAAGCGACATGTTTTGCCGCACGAGGCGACAGCGATGGATACCGGCCGCCCAATTGCCACAAACAAGGGCATGCGCAGCCACGCCCCGGCGCGCGCCCACGCCAGAGCCCGCTGCAGGCCAAAAGGTGAAAGAAATGGATATGACGTTGGTGAGTGCAATGTCAGGCGTGCTGGGGTCGCTCGTGGGCGGCTCCGCGTCGGTCGCGACCACATGGGTCACCCAGAGGACACTCAGCAAGAGCGGGTTGCTTCGGGAGGAGATGCACAAGCGGGAGACCCTCTACGGCGAATTCATCAGCGAATGCGGCAAACTCCTCGTGGACGCGCTGACGCATACATTAGAGAGGCCTGAGAAACTGTTGGCCTGCTACGCGCTGCTCCACCGCATCCGGCTTTGCGCCTCCGACAAGGTTCTCGCGGAGGCGGAACATGTGTTAATGCGCATCACGGAACAGTACTTCTCGACCAACCTGACGCTGGATGAGCTGCGCGACTGGGCTACTGGTTCAACCGTTCTCAATTGATGGATAGAGGCGCTTGAGTTTGATGCGGGCATCGGGGGTAGTGAATCGCCAATTGACTGGCCTGGGGTCGGCATTGCGCGCCTGTTCCCAGGCGGCCACCTCGTG
>JBATNZ010000270.1:0-1952 GCA_049290615.1 Candidatus Contendibacter sp. | reverse complement strand
GGCTCATATTGGGTTTTGAGGACATGCTACCGGCTGCAATAAAGTGTCCAGGAGTGACCCCAGCAAGGCCCGACCGCGGCGCCTGACGTTATGCACGAACTCAAAGAATCCCAGGTAAATCGGCAACTTTTCCTGGGAGATGCCTCGATGCGGGCGCAGCCAAGAACGCAACAACGACCAAAAGCCTTCCATGGTATTGACATGGACCTCATGGAAACCGTCACCATCCTCGTCACGGGCGTATTCTCCACGGCTGTGACACACGCTCTGGTGCACATACCCCCACTGTGGCAAGGCCGCATAAATCACATACTCGTCCGTATTGACCACCGTGCCGGGTTCGATCGTGGCCTCGATGAGCGGTCGTATGGTCTTCTGTTGCACGTTCTCCAGCATGACGATTCGGACCTCGCCGCCGCGCTCGATCATCCCGAAGATCGGTGGCTTTTCCTTCTCGAGGGTGCCCCGACCGGGTGCACCCTGGAGCCGCCGACAACGTGGAGCGCGTCCCTGGATCCGATCGGGCCTGCCCTTGTGGCCAGCCACGACATACACTGCGTCGCATTCCACCACGCCGCTCATCCGTACCTTGGAACGGCGCTGGATGATCCCGCCCCGCAAGGCCTCCGCCATCGCTTGACCATCGCTTTCGTTCAGGTTCAACTCCTCGGCAATCTGCCGGTTCGACACATTCAGCCCCATCAGGTACAGGTCAGCGAACCACACCGACAAGGGCTGATGCCGCCCCATGAAAAGGGTCCCGGTGAGGTCGTCAAACCGTTTTCCGCAGTTCTTGCAGGTGTAGCGTCGGCATTCTTGTTGCCGGTGGTTGCGACCGCGCTGGGTGATTTTGTTGGACGTGCAACCCGGACAACGCACCCCGTGGGGCCAGCGGATCCGTCTGACTTCTTCGTAACATTTTCTTTCATCAATGAGGTTGTTGAGGCGGCACATGGCGGACAGGCACAGAGTGGACAGAGTCCGAATTTTACTATGTCCTCAAAACCCAATATGAGCCTTGCTTGATTTTTAACACCTGCGGGGCAAAGCGGCGATTGAAGCCGACCATGAGCAAGGGCACCGGCGCGCCGCCCATTGCCGCTTCGATCTCACCCAACTCCTCCAGCGTCAGGCACAGCGGCTTTTCGACGAACACGTGCTTGCCCGCCGCCCGCGCCTTCAGAACCAGACTGGCGTGGCTGTTGTGGCGGGTGGTGATGACCACCGCCGGGGTGTTGGCGTCAGCCAGGACTTGTTCGGTATCGGTGGTGGTTGCGGCAAAGCCGAATTTGCGCCCCGCGTGCAATCCACTGACACCGTTGCGGGAAGCGACCAGGTTCAGTTGCGCGCCCGCCGCTTTGAATGCGGGAATCAGCATCGCCGTAGCGTAGTTGCCCGCGCCGATGAAGCTAACTACCGGTGGGTGTGACAGTCCCTCTTCCCCAACCCTTAGCTTGTCATCACCCCTCTCCCCTCGTGGGAGAGGGGTTGGGGGTGAGGGGGGAATCAACCCCACCGTGGGCTGCCGCAATTCGGTTTCCGGATTTGCCGGCGCCGTCGGGTAGTGCAGCACGATCCCCAGGGAAGGCTCGCTGCCGCCCACCACGGCATAGGCGGCTTCCGCCTGATCCAGTGGGAAGCGGTGCGAAATCAGCGGTTGGACCTTCAGCCGGTCATCGGCCAGCAGATCCAGCACGGCTTCGAAGTTGCGCTGTTCGGTCCAGCGCACGAAACCGACTGGATAATCCTGGCCCTTTCTCTTCGTAATTGGGGTCGTAGCGGCCGGGGCCATAGGAAGCGGAGACATGGAAGGTCAGTTCCTTCTTGAAAAAATCGTCGCGGGACAGATCCAGTCCGGCCACGCCCACCAGCACGATGTGTCCACGCTTGCGGCACATCAGCGCCGCCTGGTGCATCGGTTCGCTGCTGGCGGTGGATGCGGTGATCAGCAC
>JBATNZ010000269.1:0-2359 GCA_049290615.1 Candidatus Contendibacter sp. | reverse complement strand
TCCCCAATCCCAGCACCCACTGCGATAGCCAGGGAACGGCGGCCTTGGTCTTGGTCAGCAGGGAGGCGAATTTCGGCACCACCAGCACGAAGATCAGCGTGACGGCGGCGATGCCGGACACGATCAGGATGCTGGGGTAAATCAGCGCGTTGCGGAATTCCGCCGCGACCGCCAGTTCGTACTGATATTGGTTCAGCCCGCCACGCAGCGCCTCGGCCAGTCGCCCGGTCAGCTCGCCGGCCTCGGCCAGCTGCCGGAAGTAGTCCGGCAGCGGCAGACCGCTCTGGCGCAGGGCCGCCGCGAAGCTGGCGCCGCGCTGCAATTGCGTCGCCATGTCGCTGAATGCCCGCGCCACGAAGGGGTGTGGCTGGGTCTCCGCCAGCGAGATCACCGCTTCGTTGAGCGTGACCCCCGATTCGAGCAGGGTGGTCAACTGATGCAGCACCATCAGCAGTTCCGGCGCGCGCGGGGGGTGGCGGGCGCCAGTTCGAACCGGCGCCCGCGCCGGCCGCAGATCGATCACGGTCAGCCCCTGCCGTTGCAACTGGCGGATGGCGGTTCGCTCGTGGTCGGCTTGCAAGGTGCCTTCAATGGGCTTGCCCCGGGCGTTGACCGCGTTGTACTGGTATTTCAATGGCGGCTACCGTGCGGTGACCCGCAGCACTTCATCCAAGCTGGTGCGGCCCTGCCAGGCTTTGAGGAAACCGTCGCCCCGCAGCGTGCGCCAGCCCTGCTGGCGGGCCAGTTCCCGCAACTCCTCGAGGGCGGCGGCTTTGAGGATCAGGTTCTGCAGGGGTGGATTGACTTCCACCAGTTCGTAAATGCCCACCCGGCCGCTGTAGCCGGTTCCCTGGCAATTCGGGCAACCGACCGCCTGCCGCCACTGGGGCGTCGTCTCCCGCCAAGCCGGGGGTAGCGCCTCCCGGATTTCGGCGATGAAGCCCGGCGCGGCGGTGGGCGCGGCGCAGGCTGGACACAGCCGCCGCACCAAGCGTTGCGCCATGACCGCCCGGATCGGGGTGGCGACCAGAAACGGCTCGACCCCCATGTCGATCAGACGGGTAAAGGCGCTCAGGGCGTCGTTGGTGTGCAGGGTGGACAACACCAGATGCCCGGTCAGCGAGGCCTGGATCGCGATTTCGGCGGTTTCCTGATCGCGGATTTCGCCGATCATGATAATGTCGGGATCTTGGCGCAGGATGGCCCGCAGAGCACGGGCGAAAGTATAGCCGATTTCGGCGTGGGCCTGAATTTGCGTGATGCCGCCCAGTTGATATTCCACCGGATCCTCGACGGTGATGATCTTGCGCTTGCGGTCGTTCATCGCTTCCAGCGCGGCGTACAGGGTGGTGGATTTGCCGGAACCGGTCGGGCCGGTCACCAGGAGGATGCCATGCGGTTCGTGGATCAGGCGCCCGAGCAGTTCCAGGTGATCATTTTCCAGCCCGATGCGGTCGAGGCGGTAGTCCTGCCGTTCCTTGGGCAGCAGCCGCATCACGATGGATTCGCCATGCACCCCGGGTACTGCGGACACACGGATGTCCAGATCCTCGCCGCTGACCCGCGTACCCAGCCGTCCGTCCTGGGGCAGACGACGCTCGGCGATATCCATGCCGGAAATGAGCTTGATGCGCGAGGCGATCGCATTGAAACGGTCAGGCGGCAGGTTGAAGCGGGTGTAGAGGATACCGTCGATGCGGTAGCGCACCACGCAGAGAGTTTCCTCGGGTTCGATGTGGATGTCCGAGGCGCGGGCCTCGAAGGCTTGCGACAGCAGATTGTTGACGAATTCGATGACCGGCGCTTCCTCGGCCAGTTCGCGCAGATGGGCGACGGTGGTGTCGCCGGCCGCGAAGGCGCTGCTGCTGCGGCTCAGTAGATCCAGCGCCCGCTCCAGGTCGTGACCGCGCGTCAGGTGCCATTCCAGGATCCGTTCCGGAAAGAGCCGTTCGATAGCTTCGATCAGGGCAGCATTCAAGGGATCGCGGGCCACGCAACGGATGGTGCCCGTTTCGGTTTCCCAAGCCAGCGCTTCCTGGTCGAGCCACCAGTTCGGATCCACGCCGGTCTGTTCCAGCCAGCGCAGCCAGGCAGGGCCACTCGCCGGTAGTGCATCGGCGTCCAGCAGCGGCATCTCCAGTTGTTCGGCCAGGATGGGCGACAGACTATCCTCGGACAGGGCGCCAATACGGATCAGCAAGGCGCCCAGCCGACCGCCGATTTGCTGTTGCAGGGTCAGCGCCTTGTCCAGGTCGGCAGCGCTGATCAGGTTCTTGGCGAGCAGTAACTCACCCAGGCGTGGCGGAATCATGATCAACCCCCCAAGTCCGGCTCGCCGCAATGGCGCAGAATCGCTGCC
>JBATNZ010000268.1:0-29071 GCA_049290615.1 Candidatus Contendibacter sp. | reverse complement strand
CACCCCCCCCGCCCGCTATCGGGACCTGATTCGGCCTTCGATTCGGCCTTGCCATCCATGCCGCGCAGGGCCATTGCGCCCGCACCCACCGCCAGCCCGGCGACACCGGCGACGGTAGCCGCCGCCGCCGGGCTGACACCCTCGCCTTTAGCCGAGTTCACCACCGGGAACGCGGTCGGCGGCGCATAGGTTTTCACCTTGGCAAGCGCATGGAGCGGCTTGGTGAAGCCCACACCCTGCTCGGTGCAGCCGAAGCAGGGATGGCCGATGCCGACCGGCCATGTTCCTTCACCCACGTCGCCGAAGCCAATAGCCGGGCAATTGGCATGGGTTTCCGGTCCCTTGCAGCCCAACTTGTACAGGCAGAAACCTTGACGGTGGCCGTAATCGCCGAATTCCAGAGCGAAGCGACCGGCGTCGAAGTGCGGGCGCCGCTCGCAGTTTTCGTGAATCAGTCGGCCATAGGCGAATTTCGGTCGATTCTTGCCGTCCAGCTCCGGTGGCTTGCCGAAAGTCAGCAGATAGAGGACGGTGGAAAGGAAATTGTAGGGATTGGGTGGACAGCCAGGGATGTTGATCACCGTCTTGCCGGGGAGCACCTCATGTACCGACTTCGCCTGGGTCGGATTGGGATCGCTCGACGGAATACCGCCCCAGGAGGCGCAAGAACCGATGCCGATGATCGCCGCCGCGCCTTCCGCCGCTTCCCGGACGGCTTCGAGGATCGGCTTGCCGGCGACCATGCAGTAAATGCCGCCATCCTTGGTGGGAATCGAGCCGTCCACCACCAGCACGAACTTACCCCAGTTCTCCTTCATCGACTTCGCCTTGTACGCCTCGGCCTGATGGCCGGCTCCCGAGCACAGGGCCTCGTGGTAGTCGAGGGAGATCATGTCGAGGATCAGGGTTTCGAGCGTCGGGTGGTAGGCCCGCAGCAGCGACTCGGTGCAACCGGTGCATTCCTGCGCCGACAGCCAGATGACAGGAGGACGCTTGGCCGCGGTGGCGGCCTCGGCGATCCTGATACCCATCAGGGATGACAAACCCAAGGTTGCGGCGACGCCGGTGCAGTATTTCAGGAACTGGCGGCGGGTAAGACCGCCGAGTGCACCTTGGTAACCATCGAGATCCTGAACCGTGCGGGCTTCAAGATCATGATCGCTGATAGCATCCATCAATACGCCCTCTCTGTGCAGGACTGGTATTCATGGAATTTAGTGGAGTAGCGGCGGGGCTAGTTGATGATCGTCAAATTTTGAAGATTTTTTATCAGGTGAAAATGGTGGCCGACGGGGGCATCGCCTACGCGACCCGGATCGGCCCGTCAATCCAGCAATGTCGGCGACCTGATCTCCCGGAGCAGTGAATGCGGCTGGGTCACATGCACGGTGCGGCCGGAAAAGCGGGCCAGGCCATCTTCCTCGAGCCGGCCGATGATCCGGGACAGGGTTTCATGCCGGGTGCCGATCATTGAGGCGAGATCGCGCCGCGACAGCGGCAGCTCCATGAACCTGCTACCATCGGTGGCGGTGCTGCCATGGCGGTTCATCAAGGCCACCAGGAGATGCACAAACTTGCCGCGATTGGACAGGGTGGCGTTGCGCACCAGATGGTCGTGCGCCTCGTCCATGTCGCCGGCGATGCGGCGCAGGAACTGCTGCCCCAGCGCCGAATTCCGGTCCAGTAGCGACTTCACCACCACTCGGTCAACAAAACAGATTTTGCTCGGTCCGAGCGCCTCGGCGCTGTAGCGGCGATTCTCGCCGAGCAGCAGACCCCGATAGCCCAGGGTATCGCCGGGATAGGCAAGTCGCAGCAGAACGGCATTGCCCTCCGCGTCACCCTTGCGAATGGCCACCGTACCCGAGACCACGCAGTAGATACCATGGCTTGGCTCTCCCGCCGAGAAAATTGTCTCGCCCGCCCGATACTGCCGCTTCTTCAGATTGCGCGCGAGGATCCGGGCTTCCTCCTCGCTCAGCACACACCACTCATTACGCTGGCGCAATGAACAACCGAGACAACCGACGCCCGACACTCCCCCACCTTGCTCCGCCATCACCACCCTCCTTTATATTTTTAGGATACCCGCGCACTCGGAATTTACCCTTGCTATCCTTATGGAAAAACAGGTTTCCAGTCGATGGACAAGGATGTCTGAAACCAACGGCTATACTTGACTTGAAAAATATAGTTCAAATTCCGTCAAGTGAAATCGGCGTGGAGGATTGCGACATGCAAAAACAGCAGTGGGTTCGACCGATTGTGACCATCGCCATCGCCTTGTTCCTTGTGGGTGGATCGTTGTGGGTCATCGACCCAGTCTCGGGTCTTTTTACCCACATGGCCTCACCCGCCTCGGCCCAGGAAAACCCCCGGTATGCCGCTAAGCCAGCGGGCTGGGACGGACCGGCCGGGCAATGCGTCGTCTGCCACAGCCTGGAAAAAGGCGCGCCCTGGCGGGTCGCGCCCAGTCTCTGGGGTATCGTCGGCGCACCCAAGGCGGGCGCCAAGGGCTATGGCTATTCCCTCGCGCTCGCCCAGGCGGGAGGAACGTGGACCGTGAAGGATTTGGACCAGTACCTGACCAACCCAACCCGCTTTCTGCCGGGCACCAGCAAGACGATCAGCGGGGTCAAGGATCACGGGGAACGCGCCCGGCTCATCAAATTCCTGGGCACGTTGAAGGATTGAGACGCTGGAGGATGTTCAGGCATCGTCCCGATCCTGCCGGACCCAGATCAGCGAATCAGTGGCAAAACCCAGCGCCTTCGCCTGCCGCAGCAGATCCGCCAGCACGGTCGGCGGCAATTGCCGGGTTCGGGCCAGGATCCACAGATAATCCCGGCTGGGGCCGCTGATCATGGCGTAGGAATAATTCGCCTGGTCCAGGGCGACGATGTGATAGCCACCGTAAAATGGCCCAAAAAACGAGACCTTCAGCGAGCCGACCGTCGGTTCGCTGGTAAAGTAGGCGCGGCCCTCGACATCTTTCCAAACCCCGGTGCGATCATCGTAGCCCCTGTTTAAAACCTTGACGCCGCCATCCTCGCGCATGCTGTACGTCGCGCTGACGTTGCTCAGGCCACGCTCGAAGGAATGATCCAGTCGGGCGATTTCGTACCACCGGCCGAGATAACGGTCCAGTTCGAAACCGGTGATCGGCGTTACCCGGACGGCGGTGCCACGGCGCAGCCACCCAACAGCAAAAACAGGGACAGCAACGTTTTTTTCATGCGCGCGGGTTCTCTCTGCGAATGATCAATGCCGGGAGACCCCGGCTACTGTGATTGTGATACCGTTTTACGCCCGATGTTCCTCCCTGAAAACCATGCGCGCCTTCCTCGAACGGCAGAAGTCTCTGATCGACTACACCCTGGCCGCCCTGCTGCGGCGCAAGACCCGCAACCTCGGCCTGTTGCTGATCTATACCCTGCTGGTGTTCCTGTTCAGCGCCGTGCTGCTGTTTAGCCAAGGCTTGCGGCGGGAAGCAGCGCTGTTGCTGCAAGACACGCCGGAGGTGATCGTGCAACACCTGGTCGCTGGTCGGCACGAGCTGCTGCCGGCCGCATGGCTGGAACCGTTGCGGCGGATTCGCGGGGTCGGCGTGGTCACGGGCCGGCTGTGGGGCTATTACTACGATCCAGCGGTCAAGGCTAATTACACATTGATGGTCGCACCGGATCGGGATCTCGCCAAGGATGAAATCCTCATCGGCGCGGCGCTGGCGCGGGTTCGGCAAATCGGTATCGGCGACTATCTCAGCCTGCGCGCCGCCAGCGGCCAGCCGCTGCCGCTCAAGATTACTGGTCTGCTGGCATCCGCCTCGGAATTGCTGAGCGCCGATTTGCTGTTGCTCTCCGAAGCCGGCTACCGGCGGCTCTTCAACCTCCCGCCGGATGTCTACACCGACGCCGTGTTGACGGTGCGTAATTCCCGCGAAGCACGCATGGTGGCGGAAAAAATCGCCCTCGCCCTGCCGGGCAGCCGGCCCATTCTGCGCGCGGAAATCCTGCGCACCTACGACGCCGTGTTCAACTGGCGCGAAGGACTGTTGTTCGTCGTGCTGGGAACCTTGGCGCTGGCGTTCATGATCCTGGCCTGGGACAAGGCCGCCGGTCTTAGCGCCGAGGAAAAGCGCGAAATCGGCATCCTCAAGGCCATCGGCTGGGAAACCGGCGATATTTTACGGATGAAACTGTGGGAAGGCGCGCTGATCTCGCTGACCGCTTTTCTCGCCGGCTACGCGCTGGCCTGGCAGCAGGTGTTCCACGCTGGCGCCATGCTGTTCGCGCCGGTGTTGAAAGGCTGGGCGGTGCTGTATCCCGACATCCGGCTGACGCCGGCGGTGGATTTGCAACTGATCCTGGTGCTGCTGGCGATGACTGTGCTGCCGTATATCGCCGCCACCCTGATTCCGATCTGGCGGGCGGCGACCGCCGATCCCGACACGGTGATGCGGGGATGATCGAACTCACCGAAGTGAGCAAGGCATTCAACCAAGGTCGGCCTAATGAATGCCGGGCCTTGCGCGGGGTCAGCCTGCGCCTGGATCGCGACGGCATCACCGTGTTCAAGGGGCCGAGCGGTTCGGGCAAGACCACTTTGCTCACGCTGATCGGTTGTCTGGCGCGGCCCACCGGCGGGCGGATCACGCTCGATGGCCGGTTGCTGTCCAACCTGCCGGAGCGGTTTCTAACCGAGGTGCGGCGGCATACCTTCGGCTTCGTGTTCCAACAGTTCAACCTGATTCGCGGGCTGACCGTGCTGGAGAATGTGATGTTGCCGGCCTATCCACTGGGCCGGCCGCATCGGGAGTTGGTGGATGCCGCGCGGGCGCTGCTCGACCGCTTCGGACTGGGGGCAAAGGCCGCCAGCAAGATCGAATGGCTGTCCGGCGGCGAAGCGCAGCGTACCGCGCTGACCCGCGCCCTGATCAACGATCCGGCGGTGCTAATCGCCGATGAACCGACCGCCAATCTCGACAGCACCCTGTCGCGGGAAGTGCTGCAATTGCTCGGCGAACTGGCGGCGCAGGGCCGGGCGGTGCTGATCAGCAGTCACGATCCGCTGGTGTTCGAGGCCATTCGGGTCCGCCGAGTGGTCGAGCTGCGCGATGGACAGATCGCCGGAGACTCGCGATGTTGATCACGCCCGCCATCGTCGCCCTGCAAATCATCGCCCTGAGCGTAACCGGCACGGTGTTGCTGGCTGGCGGCTTTGCCTGGCGGATTTTGCGCGGCTGGGATATCCACAGCGGCAGCGAACTCCAGTTGCGGCTGGAACGGCGGACGTATTTGATTTCCACCCTGATCGGCTTCGCGCTGGGCGCGGAACTGCTGTCGTTGCTGCTATTCGTCCATACCGCCGAAAGCCTGTCCAGCCAGTTCGTCGGGGCAATGTGCGCCACCGGCGTGTTGAACGTCAACGCCTTCGGCTTCCCGGCCCTGCTGCTGAAAATCGCGGTGTTCTTCCTGGCGGCGCTGTGGCTGCTGTTGAACCGGGTGGATAACCGGGGCTACGACTATCCGCTGGTCCGGGTGAAATACGGTCTGCTACTACTGATCGCGCCGCTGACCGTGGCGGAAGGGGCGGCGCAAACCCTCTACTTTCTGGGCCTGGAACCGGAGGTGATCACCTCCTGCTGCGGTTCGCTGTTCAGCGCCGACAGCCAGGGGGTGGCGGCGGAACTGGCGGGGTTGCCGCCGTGGCCGACGCTCGTGCTGTTCTACGTCGCCGCGGCGTGGATTCTGGTAGCGGGCCTGGCCTTTTTGCGCTGGCTCCGGATCGGACCGCTGTTCGCCGCTGGCAGTCTGCTGGGCTTTGGCGTCGCCATTGCCGCAATCATCGCTTTCCTGTCGCTGTACGTGTATGAGAACCCCAACCATCACTGCCCATTCTGTCTGCTGAAGGCCGGTTACGACTACGTCGGCTACGCGCTCTATCTGCCGCTGTTCACCGCCACCGCCTGTGGCATCGGGGCCGGCGTCATCGCCCCGTTTCGCCACATCGCCAGCTTGCAAGCGGTGATTCCCAGCGAAGCCCGGCGGCTGACCGTGCTGGCGCTAGCGGGCTTTGGCCTGTTCTACGCGCTGGCGACCTGGCTGATGCTGCGGTCAACTCTGATTTTATTGAACTGAACCGGTCCCACGATGAAGCCTGCCTCGATTCGTCCGCCCCACCCCGCCACCATCGTCAGCCTGACCGACCCCGGTCGGGTGTTGGCGGAACGACTGCTGTCGCTGATGCCGAACGCCGCGCATCTGCACCGGCCGCAACCGTTTCAGAAGGTGGTGCGCGAGCGATTCCTGGCGGGTCACCGGCTGATCCTGCTTGGCGCGGTGGGTATTGTGGTGCGGACTCTGGCGCCGGTTCTGCGCGACAAATATCAGGACCCGGCGGTACTGGTGCTGGACGAACACGGGCGCTTTGTCGTACCGCTACTGTCCGGCCACGAAGGGGGCGCTAACGAATGGGCGCGACAAGTCAGCGCATGGCTGGGCGCGCAAGCCGTCATCACCGGCGCGCAACGCTACACCCAACCGATATTGGTAGCTGGCCTTGGTTGCAACCGCGGCTGTTCGCTGGAATCGCTACTGGCCCTGCTCGACCACACTCTGTCCAGTCACGGCTTGCAACGCGACGAACTGCGCGCGCTGGCGAGCATCGAACTGAAACGGGACGAACCGGGACTGCATCAACTGGCGGAAACGCTCGGCGTGCCGATCAACTTCTATCCGGCAGCGGTGCTAAATGAATACGCTGACCGGCTCAGTCGCAAATCCGCGATCGTGTTCCGGGAAACCGGCTGCTACGGCGTGGCGGAAGCGGCGGCGCTGGCGCACGCCGAGCGGTTGGTAAACCATGACTTTCGGGCGGAATTAATTGTCCCCAAGCAGAACAACACCGATGCCACGCTGGCGGTAGCGCGAATTTACGGCAACCGTGACAACCAGGAGGCTGTCGGACTTGAAACGGTTTCTCGCCAAAAAAGCCGGTAGAATTAACAAGTTCTGCTAACTCTTGGTCTCCTTCTTGGCTTTCTTTTCGGCTTTCTTTTCTTTCAAGGTCTTCGCTGGTTTCTTTTTCGCTTCTTTCTTCGTGTCTGTGCTTTTACTCATGGCTTTTCTCGCCTCATGATCCAACTGGCCGGTTTTTCACCCTACCCCCCTCCAACGGGAGAGGGGAGAGGATGAATGGCTCAACTGAAGAACGATTTCATCGCCGCGCCGATGTCAGCCGGAGAACGAACGATCTTCGCGCCCGCCGCTTCCAGCGCCGCGAATTTGTCGGCCGCGGTACCCTTCCCGCCCATGATGATGGCGCCGGCATGGCCCATGCGCTTGCCGGGAGGCGCGGTGACGCCGGCGATGTAGGCCACCACCGGCTTCTTGATGTTGGCCTTGATATACTCGGCGCCTTCTTCCTCGGCGCTGCCGCCGATTTCGCCGACCATCACGATGCCCTCGGTCTGCGGGTCGTCCTTGAACAGCTTCAGCACATCAATGAAGCTCATGCCGTGGATCGGGTCGCCACCGATGCCGATGCAAGTGGACTGGCCCAGGCCGGCCTGGGTGGTCTGATAGACCGCCTCATAAGTCAGCGTGCCGGAGCGGGACACGATACCGATCTTGCCGGGCAGGTGGATGTGGCCGGGCATGATGCCCATCTTGCAGGCGCCGGGGGTGATCACGCCCGGACAGTTGGGGCCGATCAGATAGACGCTCGGGTAGTTGTTCTGCAAAACCGCCTTCACCTTCAACATATCCATGACCGGAATGCCTTCGGTGATGCAGGCAATGACCTTGATGCCGGCGTCGGCCGCTTCCAGGATGGCGTCGCCGGCGAACGCGGCCGGGACGTAGATCATGCTGGCGTCGGCGCCGGTGGCGGCCACCGCCTCATAAACCGTATTGAATACCGGTTTGCCGAGATGGGTGGTGCCGCCCTTGCCGGGGCTGATGCCGCCGACCAGGTTGGTGCCATAGGCGATAGCCTGTTCGGCGTGAAAGGTGCCCTGCGAGCCGGTGAAGCCCTGGCAGATGACCTTGGTGTCTTTATTAATCAGAATGCTCATGGTCGTCTTATTCTCTCTGAATCGTGGAAACCGAATGCGCGCCGGATCACTGGGCAGCGGCGGCCACCGCCATCTTGGCGGCGTCGGTAAGATCGTCGGCGGCCATGATGTTCATGCCGGACTTGGCCAGCATCTCGCGGCCGGCTTCCACGTTGGTGCCCTGCAGGCGCACCACCACCGGCAGGGTGAGCCCGACCTCCTTAACGGCGGTGATGATACCCTCGGCGATGGTATCGCAGCGGACGATGCCGCCGAAGATGTTGACCAGGATGGCCTTGACCTTGGAGGAGGACAGAATCAGCTTGAAGGCGCGGGAAACGCGGTCGGCGGTGGCACCGCCGCCGACATCGAGGAAGTTGGCCGGCTCGCCGCCGTGCAGCTTGCAGACGTCCATGGTGGCCATCGCCAGGCCGGCGCCGTTGACCATGCAACCGATGTTGCCGTCCAGCGCCACGTAGTTGAGGCCGATTTCGTGGGCGATGTGCTCGCGCTCGTCTTCCTGGCTGGGATCGCGCAGCTCGGCGGTATCCTTGTGCCGGTACAGGGCGTTGTCGTCCAGGCTGACCTTGGCGTCCAGCGCCATCACCTGGCCGTCGGCGGTCACGATCAGCGGGTTGATCTCGACCATGCTGCAATCTTTCTGAACGAACAGGTTATAAACGCCGTTCAGCACCTTGACCAGTTGGTCGACTTCCTTCTTGCCCATGCCCATCTTGAAGCCGAGATTGCGGGCCTGATAGGACTGGACGCCGGCGACGGGGTCGATGGTGAGGGTCAGGATCTTCTCGGGCGTCTTGGCGGCGACTTCCTCGATGTCCATGCCGCCCTCGGAAGACCCGATCAGAATGATGCGCTTCTTGCTGCGATCCACCAGACAGCTCAGGTAATATTCCTTGGCGATGTCCACGCCGTCCTGAATCAGCAGGGCGTGAATCGGTACACCTTCGGGACCGGTCTGGTGGGTGTGCAGGGTCGAACCCAACAAGCGCCCCGAAACCTCTTCAACGTCTTGAATCGTGCGAACGAACTTGACGCCGCCCGCCTTGCCGCGGCCGCCGGCGTGGACTTGGGCCTTGACCACCCACGGTCCGCCCGGCCTGACCTGCTTCGCCGCCTCGATCGCCTCCTGTTGGGAGGTGACCTTGATGCCGCCGGGTATCGCCACGCCGAATTGATGAAGGAGTTCTTTTGCTTGGTATTCGTGCAGGTTCATGCGATTTACATCCCCCTTTCTGTTGGAGTGCCTATTCTATCGCGAAAAACCCTAATCTTCACGTACCGCCGCACATGGGGCGGCGGCGTGATTAAAATGAGGGTAGCGCGCCAGGACACAGTGCGGGCGCGGTCCGCGCGACTGGCCGCGCTGCGGGCAAGCCGGGATTGAATTCCCTGGCCGCCTTTTCATAATCAACCCGTTACCTTCAGCATCGGCTTTTTCCGAGGTAAAGACGCCCTATCATGACCGTGGTTAATCCACTCGCCGCCGCCCCCGACCCCGACCCCGACCGTTTTTCGGATCGCCGCCACCTATGGCGGGTATTTCGCGCTTCCCACGCCTACCGGCTAGCGCTGGCGGCCCTGTTGCTGACGGCGTTCGGACTGGACCCGCAGAACCGGCTGTTCGGCAAACAGGAGCCGGAATTGTTCCTGGGCGCGGTGTTGGGCTACATCGCGTTGACGCTGCTCGCCATCGCTGGCAGCTACCGGCGGCGACCGCGACTATCGGCACAGGCCCACCTGCAAATGCTGGTGGACCTGGTGACGCTGACCGTCATGATCCACGCCTCGGGCGGCCTGAACAGCAGTTTGAACAGCCTGCTGATTACCGCCGTCGCCGCCAACAGCATCCTGCTGCCTCTTAGTTCGGCGCTGCTGGCCGCCGCGCTGGGTTTCTTCCTGCTGATCGTGTCCTGGCTGACGAACCAGTGGCAAGCCACCGAGGCGCTGGCGCGAACGGAGCGCGGGCTGGCCGGCTGGGCGGGCCTGTGGGAGCACCTGAGCAACACATCGGACGACTGGGTTCGCCTGGGGGTGCTGGGCGCTACGCTGTTCATCGCCACCGTACTGACCTACGTCCTGGCGGAGCGGGCGCGGAGCAGCGAGGCGCTGGCCCGCCGGCGCACCTTGGAGCTGCTGGAAATCGCCGAACTGAATCAAGGTATCATCCGTCACCTGCAAAACGGGGTGGTGCTGGTGGATGGCGCCGGTCGAGTGCTGCTGCTGAACGACACCGCCCGGGACGCGCTCGGCTGGACGGGTTCGGAAACCAACATGATGCTGGCGACGTTGTCGCCGCCTCTGGCGCAACGCCTGCTGGCGTGGCTGAACAGCGCCGGGCTGGAAGCGCGGGCGTTCCGCCCGGCCGAACACCGTCCGGAACTGATCCCGCGCTTTACCCGGCTAAGCGGTCTTCAGGAAGACAACATTCTGATTTTACTGGATGATTCAGAACAGGCAGCCGAGCAGTTGCAACAGATCAAACTAGCGGCGCTGGGCCGCTTGACCGCCGGCATCGCCCACGAGATCCGCAATCCGCTGGCGGCGATCAGCCACGCCGCGCAATTGCTGCAGGAATCCGCCAGCTCCAACACCAACGCCAACGCCAGCGACCGGCGGTTGGCGCAAATTGTTCACGATAACGTCAAGCGCGCCAATCGGATCATCACCGACGTACTCGATTTGGCCCGGCGCGACCGGATCAAGCCAGAGCGGCTGATACTGGCGCCGTGGTTGGAGAACTTCAGCCAGGAATTCGTCCGCGACCTGGACGGACCACCGCCCGTGTGGCGCCAAACCGTGCAACCGGACTCCCTGACAGTGAGCTTCGACCCGCATCAATTGCATCAGGTGTTGTGGAATCTGTGCGCCAACGCCTGCCAGCATGGGGCCCGGCCTGGAGAATCCCCGCGCGTCGAACTGCGCGTCGGTCTGGACTACCGCCGCGGTCGACCGGTTCTGGAGGTGCGCGATGCCGGCCCCGGCATTGCGGAGGACAATATTGTCAAACTGTTCGAACCGTTTTTCACCACCCGGGCCAAGGGTACCGGCCTGGGTCTGTATCTGGCCCGGGAGTTGTGCGAGGCCAACCGGGCCCAGTTGCAATATCTGCCAATCGCCGAGGGTGGCTGTTGTTTCCGTATCACCTTCGCGACCCTCAGCCCACCCCAGGAGATGGAGTGATGGAAGCATGCAATGCCCTGATCGTGGACGACGAAGCCGACATCCGTGAACTGATCGAGATGACGCTGCTACCGCTGGGCGTGAGTTGTATGCCAGCGGAGACCCTGAGCGAGGCGCGCACCCTGCTCAGGCGCCAGACCTTCAGCTTGTGCATCACCGACCTGCGGCTGCCGGATGGCAGCGGACTGGAACTGGTGGCGTACATCCAGAAACAGTATCCCAACCTGCCGGTGGCGGTGATCACCGCCCACGGCAACGTGGAAATCGCGGTGGAAGCGCTGAAGCTGGGCGCGTTCGATTTTGTGTCCAAACCGTTCGAGCTGGCGATGCTGCGCAACATGGTGGCGACCGCGCTGCGGCTGAGCCGGGGCAGCGACAGTTCTGGCGTCAACCGCCCTGTTCTGCTTGGCCAATCGGCGACAATGGCCGAGGTCCGGGCGCTGATCGCCAAGCTGGCGCGCAGTCAGGCACCCATTCTAATTAACGGCGAGTCGGGCACCGGCAAGGAGTTGGCGGCGCGGCTGATCCACCTGTCCGGGCCGCGGGCCGACCAACCGTTCGTGCCGGTCAACTGCGGGGCGATTCCCGAACATTTGATGGAAAGCGAGTTTTTCGGCTACAAAAAAGGCAGCTTCACCGGCGCCACCCAGGACAAGAACGGACTGTTCCAAGCGGCGCACGGCGGTACGCTGTTTCTGGATGAAGTGGCCGATCTGCCGATGCCGATGCAGGTAAAACTGCTGCGGGCGATTCAGGAGCGGGCGGTGCGGCCGGTGGGCGCGCCGGCGGAAATCGCCACCGACGCGCGCATCCTCAGCGCCAGCCACAAGAATCTGGCGGCGCTGGTCCAGAACGGCGCCTTCCGCCAGGATCTGTTCTACCGGCTGAACGTGATCGAGTTGCGACTACCCAGCCTGCGCGAGCATCCCGAGGACATTCCGGAACTGGCCGAAGCGGTTCTGGAGCGGCTGGGCCGGCAATCCGGGCTGCCGCGGCCGAAGCTGGCCCCGTCGGCGCTGGCGACGCTGCGGGCCTATGCCTTCCCAGGCAACATCCGCGAACTGGAAAACATTCTGGAGCGGGCGTTCACCCTGTGCGAGGACGGGATCATCCAGGCAACGGATTTATTGCTGCCGGGAGGCAATCCGGTATCGCCGCGGCCACGGCCCGTTGCAACCGTGGACGAGGTTTCCGCCGCCCCACCCAGTGGCGGATTCGAGCCGAAAACCCAGCCAATTCTGCAACCATCGGCTCGTAATCTGGAAGGCTATCTGGAACAGATCGAGCGGGCGGCGATCCTGCGGGCGCTGGAGGAAACCCGCTACAACAAAACCGCCGCCGCCGAGAAGCTGGGCATCAGTTTCCGGGCGCTGCGCTACCGGTTGAAGAAGCTGAGATTGGACTGACTGGATCGCCCCGGCTCCACCCGCAAAAAACCCCGCCGGGGCGGGGTTGAGTTCGATACGAATCAGCGGGCGGGCGATCAATCGTCGCCGGAGAAGATGCCCAAAATTTGCAGCAGGTTCAGGAACAGGTTGAAAATCGTGATGTACAGGGTGACGGTGGCCATGATGTAGTTGGTTTCGCCACCGTGGATGATGTCGCTGGTCTGCCACAGGATCATACCGGACATGAGCAGAATCACCATCGCCGATACCGCCAGCGACAGCATCGGAATATTGAACAGCATCGCGCCCAGACCGGCCAGGAACGCGACCAGGATGCCTACCATCAGGAAGGAACCCATGAAGCTGAAATCCTTGCGGCTGACCACCGCGTAGCCGGACAGCGCCAGGAAGATCGCCCCGGTGCCGGCCAGGGCGGTCATCACCACCTGCGGGCCGTTCGGCAGGCTGAGGTAGAAGTTCAGGATCGGCCCCAGGGTGTAACCGAGGAAGCCGGTCAGGGCGAACACCGCCAGCAGCCCCCAGGCGCTATTGCGCAGCCGGGTGACAACGAACAGCAGGCCGAAATAACCGCCCAGGGTGATCAACCAGTGCAGCGGCGGCGCATTCGTGACCATGGCGAAGCCGGCGGTCAGCGCGCTGAACAGCAGCGTCAGCGACAGCAACAGGTATGTGTTGCGCAGCACCTTATTGGTGGTCAGCGCTCCATCCGCCGTCAGCGTGATCGGCGCTTTGACCAGCAGGTCGTTTTTTTGCAGCATCGTTGAAAAAACCTCCCGAAGTGGAAACTGCCTGTATTGACCGCGCGGAAGCACCCGCGGTTCACTCGCGAACCAACCGGCAACCGCAAAAGCCTTGTATACACACATCGCCGCGCCGTGTCTGCCCCCGTATCACAACCGCCCACCGCGCTTGAGGTCCAGATACTGGTTGACCATCGCCGCCGGCAGTTGGTCCGGCGGGGTATCGAGCACGATGCCGCCCTGCCGGCGCAACTCCTCCTGGACCTGCTCCCGGCGCAACAGATAGTGACAGGTGGCGGCGTATACCTGTGCCCGCGGCAGATCGTGGATCGGCCGTGCCAGCAATTCATCGAGCACCGGTTCGCGCAGGTTGGCGACCAGCACCAGATGCCGGCGGCCCAACAGGGCCAGCGCTGGCCGCAACTCGTCCTGATCTTCGTCGCGCAGGTTGGTCAGTAGCACGATCAGCGCCCGCTTGCGCTGCCGCGCCAGCGCCCGTTTGGCCGCCTCGGCGTAATCCGGCGGCTCCAGACCCGGCTGCAAATCGTAGACGCCGTTGATCAGGGTGGTCAACATCCCCGGTCCCGCGCGGGGCGCCAGCCAGCGCCGCTCGCCGCCGAAACTTTGCAAGCCAACCGCATCGCCCTGCCGCAGGGCGACATAGGCCAGCAGGATCAGGGCGTTGAGGGCATGATCGAAGTGGCTCAACCCGTCGTCCTGGGCGCGCATTCGCCGCCCGCAATCCAGCAGGAACAGCACGGTCTGGTTGCGCTCGTCCTGATAGTCCATGGCAATCAGCTTGCGGGTGCGGGCGGTCGCTTTCCAATCGATCTGCCGCAGGCTGTCGCCAATCCGGTATTCGCGCAGTTGCAGGAAGGTCTGCCCCTCGCCGCGCCGCCGGCGCCGGTGGATACCCATCAGCGCCTCGCGCCGATTCGCCGTCAGCCTGATGTAGCGGGCGATGGCGGCGAAGTTGGGAACAATCCGCACCGTTTCCGACTCGCCCAGTCGGTCATCGCGCTGCCACAGCCCATGCGGCGATTCCAGCAGCACTTGCACGGGCGCGAACGACCATTCGCCGCGAACCACGGGGTGCAACCGGTAGCGGATTTCCGCCCAACCGCCGGCCACGACGGTGAGCCGTTGCGGTAGGTCGGCCACCTCGGCGGCAGCGGTAGGATAGTGGTCGAACAGCGTCAGCGTGGCCGCTTGGGCTTGCGGGTTGACGACGCGCAACCGGATCGCGCGCCAGACACCCAGCGGCATGGCGTGGGGAACGAAGCGCTCGACTGACAGCAACGGGCGACGGCGGAGAATCAAGGCATCTCGCGTGGCGACGGCGAGCAGCAAACCACCGGCCAGCAACCAAAACACCGTCAGATCCGGCTGGAACGCTGGCAACAGGCCGAGCAGGGTCCAGCCGGCCAGCCCATGCAACAGACGCGGCGCGGGACTCAGATTCACACCCTCGGCGCCGCCACCCGCCGCAGTAAATCGTCCAGCACTTCATCCACTCGTGCCCCTTCCATCTCGTACTCCGCCGCCAGCGTCAGTCGGTGGCGCAGCGCCGGTTTGACCATGGTCTTGATGTCGTCGGGGGTGACGAAATCGCGGCCGTTCAACAGTGCCTGGGCGCGGGCGGCCCGAACCAGGGCGATACCGCCGCGCGGTCCGGCGCCGATGGTGAAGCCCGGCATGGCGCGGGTTGTCGCCACCAGGCGAACGGCATAGTCCAGCACGGCGTCGTCCAGCCGCAAGCCGGCGGCGATGCGCTGAAGCTCCAGCACCGCCGCGACATCGGCCACCACCCGCACTCGCGACAGGTCCAGCGTGTCGCCCACCCGGCCGCCGGTGACCGAGCGCACCAGCGCGGTCTCCTCCTCCAGGGTCGGATAATCGATCTGGATTTTCAGCAGAAACCGGTCGAGTTGCGCTTCCGGCAGCGGATAGGTGCCCTCATGCTCGATGGGGTTCTGGGTGGCGAGAGTCATGAACGGCGGCGGCAAAGGCAGGGATTCACCCTCGATGGTCACCTGACCTTCCTGCATCACTTCCAGCAGCGCCGCCTGGGTTTTGGCCGGGGCGCGGTTGATTTCGTCGGCCAGCAGGACATGACAGAACACCGGCCCCCGGCGGATTTCGAAGCGTTCCTCACGCAGGTTGTACAGCGCATGGCCGGTCACGTCGCTGGGCATCAGGTCGGCGGTGAACTGGATGCGGGCGAAACGGGCATCGATGCTGGCCGCCAGCGCCCGCGCCAGCAGGGTCTTGCCCAGGCCCGGCACGCCATCGACCAGCACATGGCCGGCGGCGCCCAGCGCCACCAGCACCTGGTCGACCACGACCTGTTGGCCAATCAACGCCTGGCCGATTGCGCCACGCAGGGCTTGAAACAGATCCCAGGCCCAGCGCAACTGGGCGGCGGACGGCGAAGCGGGTTTGAAAACATCCGGAGTGGGATTCATGGGGCGCGGTTGAGTCGTTGCAGGGTTTGCAGAGTATGAATCAGAGCCTGTTCGTCCAGTGGCTGATCCGAATCGTCCAGCGCGGCGGCCAGCGGTTCGGCGGCGCCCGGCCGGCGGCGTGCCAGACGGCGCAGCGTGTACTGGCGGGCGGCTTGCAGCAGCACCGGCCCGGCCCCATGCCGCCACAGGAAGCGGGAACTGGCGTACAGATGCTCGGCCAGCCGGCGCTGTTCGCCGGAGCGCGGGATCAGGAGCGGTCCCAGCCGCCGGCTGGAGCGCCACAGCGCCGCCAGCAGGGTCAGAATCAGCCCGACCAACGGCATCCAGGCATGTTGCCACAGCAGTTGCGCCAGCGATGGCAGCAACATCCGGTATTGCAGCCAGACTTGGCCGCCGGGATTTTGCTGGACCAGCGCCCACAGGAAATCGGCATGATCGTGGTCGGCCAGCCGTCCGTTGATGAACAACCCCATGTCGGTCAGCAGCGTCACCCGGCCTTCACCCCAATCGAATCGTTTCCAGAAAGCGTCGTTCAGCCGCAGGTTGGATTGAAACCGGACCTGGAGCGGCGGCGAGGCTGCGTCCAGCGCGACCGGCACTGGCTCGGTCGCGGCGGATTCGGCGCGATGGCCGCGCACCGGGAACGGGTTCAACAGATGATCGCGGCCCTGGCCGGGTTCGTGGTCGCGCCGCACGCCGATGATGAGATGACCGCCCCGCTTCACCCAGTCGAGCAGCCGCTGGCTTTCGGCGGCGCTCAGAACATCCGTGGGCACGGCGACCAGCACGGTATCGGCGGCGGCGAGCGAGTCAGGCAGTTCGGCCAACCGGCGCACACCGTGGGCGGTGCGGCCGAGCCGGGTCAACAAACGTTCCGCCGCGTAAAACGGATTGTGCTGGGCGGCCTCGCCATCACCGGTGAACACCTCCTCGCCGCGCTTGACCAGGTTCTGGCTCAGCCACAGCCCCGCACCGCCCGCGACCACCAAGATCAGCAGCCCCAGCGGTATTAGGACGATCCAGCGCCGCGTCATCCCGGCGGCTCGCCAGCAATGGTGAAATAGCGGGGCCATTCCTCGCACAGGCTCCGAGCGTCGGCTTCGTCCGGCGGGCGATGGGCGTAAGCGGTCGCCTGCCAAACCCGGGTCAACTGGTGGAAAAAGCCGAGCAGTCCGGGATCGGTCAGGTGCGCGGCGGCCAGGCGCAGGCATTCGTCCTCGGTGGCGCTGGCGGAGACGGGCAAGCCGTGGCGGGTCGCCAGTCCGGCCAGACTGCCCCGATACAGCATGCGCAAGGCTTCGCGCGGCTGGCCGGTGGTCCAGAGCCACCAGGCGGCGGCGCCAAGTCCGGCGTCCGGCGGTGCGGCCATCTCATTCCAGCCCAGAATCAGCGGAGTCTTGGCGGCAACGGCGCGGCGGCGTTGGCGAGGTCCGAAGGGGCGGGGCGTCTCGCGCCACAGCCACCAGCCAACCATGGCCACAAACACGCCCAGGGCGAACCACAGCAAGGACTCGACCATCGTTGCGAACCACCGCGCCAGTCCGTCGTCGGGCGAACGTGGCTTGGACAGCTCCTTGGGCGAGTCATTGTCCCGGAACCGCCAGCGTTCCTGAGTCTCGCAGGTTTGCAACTCCGGTTCGCGCAGGGTTTCGGCCAGCGCCCGCTTGACTGGACTGGTGGCCTCGGCCAGTTGCGCCTCGCGCTCGCGTCGTTGATCGCAGATCGACTTGACCAACGACTCCCTCCCCCCTGGTGGGGGAGATTTGACCAACAACTCCCTCCCCCCTGGTGGGGGAGGGTTGGGGTGGGGGGGATCGTCGGCGGTGAAACCATCCACGGGAGCCACCGTTAGCCAACCCAGTCCCAGCGCCATTAAAATCGCCGCCGCGGCCCGGCCGGTTCGCGCCAGCCGCGCCGCCAGCCGGCGGAAACCGAGTTCCAGATCCCAGGCTTCCAGCCAGGTGCGCCGGTTGAGATACAGCGCGAAGCCGGCGGCGACGTAGAACGGCTCGACCAGACTCATCCCAAAGAAGCCCACCGCATTCAGCCACAGTTGCCCCCACGCCTCGGAATCGTCCAGCAGGTCGAAAAACTCCAGCGCCACGAACTCGGGAATCAGCATCCACACCAGCGTGATCAGGGCGAAATCCAGGGCGATTTCCAGATTCGCGCACACCACGGTCAGCCACACCGCCGGCCCCCGGCCCGGGCGCCCCAGATCGCGCAATCGCCGGCGGCGAGCCTGGCCGGACAACTCTTCCAGTTGCGCCACGGGCAGGCTGAAGGAGCGGGCGGGATCGAAGCGGCGCAGGGTCAGCGCGGCCAGCGCCTGGCGGCGCAGCAGGCCCGGCAATTCGCGCCGGCACTGGCGACGGTCCGGCGATTCGCCGAACAGGGCATGGCCGAGCACGTACAGCGGCGGACGGTCCAGCAGCGGCTTGAGCCACCACAGCAACCACGGGATCAGCCACCAATTTCCCC
The DNA here is from genome assembly GCA_049290615.1 of Candidatus Contendibacter sp. Classification (GTDB taxonomy): domain Bacteria; phylum Pseudomonadota; class Gammaproteobacteria; order Competibacterales; family Competibacteraceae; genus Contendibacter. The sequence goes on along the minus strand of JBATNZ010000268.1, from coordinate 10,719 downwards.
AGCACAGCAGGTGCAGCAGCAGGAACAGCGGCAGCGCCAGCACGAACCAGGCCCGGTAAACCGGCCCGAACCAGCGGCGCACCATGGCCGCGCCGAGATCGGTCGCTTCCCAGGCATTGCGTGGGCGCAATTCGACAGCGATGGCGTCAAGGCGCACGGCGACCCGCCCGGCTCAGGTAGAGAATCACCAGCAGCCAGCCCGTCGCGCCGACCGCGTACTTGAGGGCGGCGGGGATAGCCCGGTTGGAGGACCAGAACGCCTCGATGAACGCCGCCAGCACCAGCAACACCGCCACCCCGACGATCAGCCACACCCCTTCGGCGGCGGCCTGGCGCAGCGCCGCCACCCGACTCCAGCGCCCCGGCGCCACCACCGCCCAGCCCAGTTTCAATCCGGCGACCCCGGCCAGCACGATGCCGGTCAACTCGAACGCGCCGTGGCCAGCGACGAAGGTGTAGAAGGTTTCGATGTAACCCCGAGCGGTGAGATAGCCCGCGATCGCGCCGATCAGCAACCCGTTCAGCAGCAGCATCAATACCGCGCCGACGCCGAGCAGGACACCGCCGGCGAAGGTGCGAAAACCGATGCCAATATTGTTATGAATGTAATAGCCGAACATCGCCAGATCGTCGGCGGCATCCTGGTCGATCGCGCCCTGACCGGGGGCATAGTGAGATTCAAGTTCGGCCACCGTTTCGGGCGACAACAGGCTGTAGATCAGTTCCGGGGCCTGATGGACCGCCAACCCCATCCCCAACAACGGCAGGTAAAACAATACCGCGCACAGCCAGAATAGCCGGGCGTCGGCGCGCACCCGGCGGGGAAAGTCCGCCGCCAGAAAATGCAGCGCGGCCCACCCGCGCCGGCGGGGTGCGCGGTAAATCTGCTGGTAGGCACGCAACGCCAGTTGGTTGAGCCGGTCCAGCAGGGGTCCGCTGTAGCGGCGGGCGCGGGCGATGGCCAGGTGCTGGCACAACTGGCGGTAAGCGGTGGGAAACTCGGCGACAGGCGGTGGCGCGGCGGCGGTTTTGGCGCCCGCGCGGCGTTCCAGCCGGTCCAGGGTGGCGGCGAAGGCTTGCCAGTCGGCGGCGTGAAGGTTCTCGAACGGGCGCTGTTTCACGGTTGTTCTCCCACCAGCCAGCGGGCATAAGCACGCAAGCGCTCGACGCCGACGATGCCGCGCAGCCCACCGGTATAGCCCGCCAGCAGCTCGGCCAGTTCCGCCTGGCGTTCGGAATTCAGTGCCGGACCGCGTTCGGCGAAGCCGATCAGCCACTGCTGTTCGGCGGGACTGAGGGGCCGTGGCGGCGGCAAGGCCGGCCCGGGCGGCAGTGCGGGCGGTTTGGCCGGCGGATCGCGGTAGATGACTACGGTGCCCGCCGCCAGATCGCCCAACCGCTGGAAATCGCGGTTGCTCAGCATCGCGACGGCGCCAAAACCGTAAAACGCCGGCAGGAAATCCACCGCCCGCAGCAGGTTGCGGATCAGCGCCGCCGGCCAGTCCACCGGGGTGCCGTTGGCGTGAACGACCTGGAGGCCCAGCGCCTTCTTGCCGGGGGTGGCGCCCCTGGCGTAGACCTCGAACAGCGTCGGGTAGAACCATTCGGCCAGGAACAGGGCGATCAGCCACAACCCGAAACCACCGCCGCCCAGGATCGCCAGCGCTATCAACAAGCCCCACAGCACCCCATATTTAATGAGGCTGTCCACGCCCCAGGCCAGAGCTCGCGCCACTGGCCCGGCCACCCGCAAAGTCAGGGTGATCCCTTCGGGGGTTTCGACATGGCGGATGGTATCGAGCAGAACGGGTTCGGACATGAGCGGGAGCCGGTGGAACAAGGCATGAAAAGCATGGCACGGATCGGGCGGGCGGGAAAGCCGGCGGTGGAATGGGCATTGCGGATGGACAACGCGACTCCTAGAATCGCCGTGGCGTGCGAATGCGGAGAACAAGATGACCGAGCCCAGCCCCTATCAACCGCCGCGCGGCGCCATCGATCCAGCGGCGCCGACGCGATACGGTAAAATTCGGTTTTTTTCCCACCGGGGTCGCTTGGGACGGATGCGGTACCTGGGCTATTCGGTCGGGCTGGGTCTGCTGATCAATCTGCTTGCGGTGGGCTGGGGCGGCGTGTGGGCCACACTCTCCGGTGGTGGCGAGGCCAAACTGTTCGCATTGGGTGGTTCCGCCCTGCTCGTGGCGCTCGGCGTGGCGCTTGCCGTCTTGTTGGCCATCCAGCGCCTACATGATTTTGACGCCAGCGGCTGGTGGTCGGTGCTAGCGCTGGCGCCGCTAGCGAATCTGGTTTTGTACTTGGTGCTGTTGATCATGCCCGGCACCCCGAGCGCCAACCGCTTTGACGACCCGCCGCCACCCAATACCACCGGCGTCATCCTTCTGGCGCTGGTCGTGCCGATGGTCGCGGTGATCGGCATCATCGCCGCCATCGCCATTCCAGCCTATCAGGGCTATTCCGAACACGCCGCCCGTGAGGCCGGCCTGAACGCGCCAGCGCAAACACAATAAAGAAATCAGGTAAAAAGTCCGAACCAGGCCGGAACGCCGACGTTTTGTTGGCCGGTGCTCCCGGAACCGCGAACACCACAGAGATTGGAACGATGAGTGTCAGCATTGATCTGGCCCAAGCCATTCATGCCCTGTCAGACGCGCTCGACTTGGTGGGCGTGGACCAGGTGCTGCACGGCAAGCGGGTGGGCTTCATGGCCCTGCAATGCGGCGAGGCGATGGGATTGAACGGGCGGGAACTGGAGGATCTGTTTCACGCCGGGTTGCTGCACGGTTGCGGGGTGTCATCCACCCAGATTCATCGCTGCCTGGTCAACGAGCTGGACTGGAGCAATTCGGAATTCCATTGCCTCAAGGGCAGCGAACTGTTGAACCAGTTCCCGCCGCTGGCCCATCTGGCGCCCCTGGTCCGCCACCATCACACCCATTGGGATGCGCTGCGGGCTTTGAACCTTCCCGAATCCACCGCCCTGCTGGCTAACCTGCTGTATCTGGTGGACCGGGTCGACGCGCTGGTGGCGCCACACTACGAGCACGACCTGCTGCTGGCCCGCCATGCCGTCCGGGACACGGTCTGGCGACTGAGCAGTTCCTTTTTCGCGCCGGAACTGGTGGCGCTGTTCCTCGATCTCTCCGATAACGAGGCATTCTGGCTGAACCTGGAGCCGCGCCACCTGATCCGCTTTATCTACGAGCGGGAACGGGGAGCACGGCTGGCGCCCGTCAGTCTTCCCGACCTGAAGCAACTGGCGCTGCTGTTTGCCCGGGTGGTGGACGCCAAGAGTCCATACACCCTGGAACATTCCCTGGGCACGGCGCGGCTGGCGCGGTTTTTGGCCGAGCGGACTGGCTTGCCGGCTGAAACCTGCGAGAAAATCGAAGTGGCGGGGCTGCTGCACGATCTGGGCAAGCTGCGGGTGCCGGACGAGGTTTTGGAAAAACCCGGCCCGCTGACTCAAACGGAACAGGCGGCGATCCAGCGCCACAGCTTCGAGACTTACCAGATTCTGCGCGGCATCACCGGGCTGGAAGACATTACCCTGTGGGCCGCCTATCACCACGAGAGGCCCAATGGCCGGGGCTACCCGTTCCACCGGCGAGGCGCGGAATTGACTATCGAGGCGCGGATCATCGCCGTATCCGATGTGTTCCAGGCGCTGGCCCAGCGCCGACCCTACCGGCAACCGCTGCCCCCGATGCAAATCCTGGAGACGCTGCGCGTCTTCGCCCGCGACAACCACCTGGATGGCACCGTGGTGGAATGGATCGGGCGGTATCTGGAAGAGTGTTGGCGGTTGGCCACGAGCGGCGACACTGAACCATCGACCGAGACCAGCGCGACGGCATGAGCATCGCGGTCGTCGCTGAAAAGCCCTCGGTGGCTCGTGACATCGCCAAGGTATTGGGCGCCCGCCAGCGCGGCGAAGGTTTTCTGCACGGCAACGGCTATGTCGTCACTTGGGCCATCGGCCATCTGACCCGGCTGGCCGAACCGCACGAAATCAATCCCGCCTGGAAGCGCTGGCGGCGCGAGCTGCTGCCGATGCTGCCCGAACGTTGGCCGCTAATCGTCGGCGACAGCACCCGCGATCAGTTTGAAGCCGTCTGCCGCATTCTCAACGATGACGCCATCGAACGAATCATTTGCGCCACCGACGCCGGCCGCGAGGGCGAACTGATCTTCCGTTATCTGTACGAGGCCGCCGGCTGTCGCAAGCCGTTCAGCCGACTGTGGATTTCTTCGCTGACCCCCGACGCCATCCGCCAGGGTTTTCAGCAATTGCGCGATGGGCGCGACTTCGATCCGCTGGCCGCCGCCGCTCGTGGCCGCAGTCAGGCCGACTGGCTGGTGGGGATGAACCTGTCGCGGGCCTACACCCTGGCCCGTGGGAGCTTCGGCGACGAGGTGCTGTCGGTCGGGCGAGTGCAGACGCCCACGCTGGCGCTGGTGGCGGAACGGGAATTGGCGATCCGCGCCTTCGTGGTCGAGGATTACCGCGAAGTGGTGGCGACCTTTACCCCGGCTATTTCCTCTCCGCAAGAAGGGTCGGATCGCGCTGAAACCGCCCCGCGTTATCAAGGCGTCTGGTTTCGCGGCGAGCGGCCGACCGACCCCAAGGCCAAACGCCTGCCCGCCGACGGCGAGGAAGCGGCGCACATTGTCGCCCGCGCCCGGCAAGGATCGGCCCGCATCGAAACTCGCCGCGCCGAAACCCGCCGCGCTCCGCCGCCGTTGCTGTACGACCTGACCGAATTGCAGCGCCACGCCAACCGGCTGTACGGCTTCAGCGCCCAGAACACGCTGGACATCGCCCAGAAACTCTACGAACAGCACAAGTTGATCAGCTATCCGCGCACCGACAGCCGCCATTTATCAGCGTCGGTGGCGGCGACTTTGGGTGCGGTGGTGGCGGCGATTCAGGAGCCGTATCGGGATCGTCTGGCGGTGGGAACCGGCCAGCGTCCATTGAGCGCGCGCTTCGTGGACGATGCCAAGGTCAGCGATCATCACGCCATTATTCCCACGCCGGTCGCGGTCCGCGCCGCGCTGGCTACCGATGAAAGGAAAATCCACGACTTGATCTGTCGCCGCTTGCTGATGGCCTGGCACGAGGATCACATCTGGGCCGTCACCACCGTGATTACCGCGATCAGCAACCCGGAACCCGCGGCAGACGGCGGCGTGATCATCGATCGCTACCACAGCAGCGGCACGGCGGAGGAACAGGCGGGCTGGAAAGTGCTGGACGTGGGCGCCGACAAGTCGGCGGATAAAACGACCGGTAAGCGCAAGTCCAAAACGGCTACCGAACCCTCGGTGGAAGAAGACGCCAGCCAAACGCTACCGCCGGGCTTGACCGTCGACCAGCCGCAACGGGTTCTCGACGCCCGCGCTGTCGCCAAGCAGACCCGCCCGCCGCCACGCTTTACCGAAGCGACGTTGTTGACGGCGATGGAAACCGCTGGCCGGACGCTGGAAGACAAGGAACTGTCAGCGGCAATGAAGGACAGCGGGCTAGGGACGCCCGCCACCCGCGCCGACACCATTGAGACGCTGCTCAAGCGCCAGTATCTAACCCGCGACGGCAAGAGCCTGATCCCCACCGAGCGTGGCCTCGGCCTGATTCAGACCGTGCAGCCGCCGATCAAGAGCCCGGCGATGACCGGCGAGTGGGAGGCGCGGCTGAAGCGGGTCCAACGCGGCGAGGCGGAACTGGACGGGTTCATGGCGGACATCGCCGGTTACGTCCGCGCCGCCGTGACCGAGGCGTTCGTCGCGGCAAAAACCGCGCCGCCTCCACCCGCGCCCGCCGGCCCTCTCGTCACAACCGACGCGGCGGTAGCCACGCCGCGCCGCGAACCGGTGCCGGTGGATCGGCTGGAAGAACTGTTGCGGACAGTGTTCCGCTTGCCGGGTTTCCGTCCGTATCAGGAGCAGGTCTGCCGCACCGTCACCGAGGGCCAGGATGTGTTGTTGGTGATGCCGACTGGAGCTGGCAAATCGCTGTGCTTTCAATTGCCTGGCATTGCGCGGGCGGGAACCACCCTGGTGGTCTCGCCGCTGATCGCGCTGATGGAAGATCAAGTCGCCAAGCTCTGCGAACTGGGTTTGCGCGCCGACCGCATTCATTCCGGGCGGGATCGGGCGACTTCGCGCCAGGTCTGCGTCGAGTATTTGCAGGGCAATCTGGATTATCTGTTCATTGCCCCGGAACGGCTGAGCGTTCCCGGCTTTCCTGAAATGCTGGCCAAGCGCAAGCCAATTCTGGTCGCGGTGGACGAGGCGCACTGCATTTCGCAATGGGGCCACGATTTCCGCCCGGATTATCGGCTGCTGGGGCAACGGCTGCCGCTGTTGCGGCCCGCGCCGGTGATCGCGCTGACCGCGACTGCAACTACGCAAGTACAGGACGACATCGTGGCTCAACTCGGCCTGAGCGAAGTCACCCGCTACATTCACGGGTTCCGCCGCGCCAATCTGGCGGTCGAAACCGTGGAAACCCGGATGGCGGATCGTCATGCCGCCGTTCAGCGGATTTTGGCTGATTCCAACCGACGGCCAGCGATTGTCTATGCGCCGACTCGCAAGGAAACCGAGACGCTGGCGCTGGCATTGGCCGCCGATTTTTCGAGCGCCGCCTACCATGCGGGGATGACGCCGCCGGAACGCGAACGGGTGCAAAGCCGGTTCAGCAGTGGCGAGCTGATGGTCATTGTCGCCACCATTGCCTTCGGCATGGGCATTGACAAGGCCGATATTCGCACCGTGATTCATACCGCGCTGCCGGGCAGCGTTGAAGGTTATTACCAGGAAATTGGCCGGGCCGGCCGCGACGGTCAGCCGGCCCGCGCCATTCTGTTGTACTCCTATGGCGATCTGCGCACCCACGAATTTTTTCACCGGCGCGGCTATCCCGATCCGGATCAATTGGCGCGAATTTTCCGAGCGCTTGGCGCCAATTTTCTGCCGAAAGCCGTACTTCGCGATGAGATGGGTATGGAGCCGGACGTATTTGAGGTTGCGGTGGAAAAGCTGCTGGTGCATGGCGGCGCCCGGCACGATGGCGAGGGCAATATCAGTCGGGGCGGTAACGACTGGCGACAACCCTACGAACAGCAAAGGGCTCACAAACTGCGGGAAACTCAGCAGATGCTGGAGTTTGCTGATAAAGCGACTGCTTGCCGAATGGTGCGGCTGGTTCGCCATTTCGGAGACCGCGACGACGATCAGCCCTGTGGGGTTTGCGATGTGTGCGCGCCGCAAGCTTCCACCATCCGGCGGATGCGTCGGCTGAATGCCGCTGAATCCCGGCTGGCTTTGCAAGTGCTGGAAACCTTGGGTGGGCGTGAAGGTCAGACCATGCGCCAGTTGCACGAGCGGCTGGCGGAAATCGCGGGCGAGCGGCGGACCTTCGAGCGGCTGCTGGAGGGCATGGCCGGGACCGGGCTGATTGCGATTCAGGAGGATTCGTTCAGCCGCGACGGCAAGGTGATTCCGTTCTGGCGGGTGTATCTCACCGATGCCGGCCGGGCCAGCGGGGTCGGCGCGGTGGGGGCGGTGCGCCTGACCGAGGCGACGACCGCCAGCGCGGCGGGGCAAAAGCACGGCGGCGGCAAACGGCGCTCGCGTCATTCCTGACAGAAAGCATGGTGCGAATGTATTACGGCGAACGCTTTAACAGTATCAGTCATCTGATCGGCGCGGTGGCGGCGCTGGCGGGCTTGGTGGTCGCGGTGGTGGTGGCCGCCCAGCAGGGCGATCCGTGGAAAATCGTCAGTTTCAGTATCTACGGAACCACGTTGTTCGTTCTGTATACCGTGTCCACGCTCTATCACAGTCTGCGGGGCAGGGCCAAGCGGGTTTTTCGCAAGCTGGACCACTATTCGATCTATTTCCTGATCGCCGGCACCTATACCCCGTTTACCCTGGTCACGCTGCGCGACGGCTGGGGCTGGACGATTTTTGGCGTGATCTGGGGATTGGTGGTGGTGGGGATCGTGGTGGAATCCGTACCCCAGACGGGAAATCGCATTCTGTCGCTGGGAGTTTATATCCTGATGGGCTGGCTGGTGTTGCTGGTGCTCAAGCCTCTGCTACAGGTTTTGCCCTGGGCGGGATTTGTCTGGCTGCTGATGGGCGGACTCTTTTATACCGGCGGCGTGGCGTTTTATCTGTTCGATGAGAAGATTCGGCATTTCCATGGCATCTGGCATTTGTTCGTGCTGGCCGGCAGCGTCAGTCATTATTTGACCATCCTGCTCTATGTGGCCTGATTCGAGGCAGGAACGACTGCCTTCAACCATCGCAGCGGGTGGATGGACACAATTGAGAGGCGTTTTTTTACGGCATCTAAGCGACCAGCCTTAAGCCCGGCGGCAGCGCCTCGCCGAATACCCGCCCGGCATCGGCCCCGTCCAGTTCCACGACATCCTCAACCATCCGCAACCACGAAGCCGGGGCTTTCGCCACCCGCAACCGCTGGACCACCCGCAACCGCATCGCCGTGTCCAGATCCCGCGCCCGGTCCCCGCTCAGCCGCGCCAGCAGCGTCGCCACGAAGGCCGCCGGCGTTACCGCCTTCCAGTCCAGCGCCAGCACCCGCTCAAGCCACGCCGTCGCCGTCGCGGCCGGTACGACATCGTGCGCGCTGCCATAAACGGGAATCCGCGTCCCCAGTCGACCCACCGCCCACCATAGTTGCGGCGATTCGCCCCTGCGCGCCAGCCGCGCCAAGAGTAACTCGCCGAGTTCCACCTTGCGCGCGGCCGGCAAGCGCTCCAGCACACCCGCCAGCCGCGCCATATCCTCAACGCCCGGTTGCTTATCCTTGGCGGCCTTGCCGGTCGGCGGACGCAGTTCCACCACCAGATCGTCGCCCAACCGCGCCTGCGCCGCCGCGTCCAGGCCCCCGGCCACCCGCCGCCACAAGGTCCACCATTCGGCCTGGTTCTGAGCGTCTTGAGGATATTGCACCCCCTGCTCGTACAGCGCCCACAACCGCCCGACCCGCCACTCGTCCAGTGGATAGCCGAAGCCCGGTCGCAGGCCATAACCGGCCAGGCTGAACCACAGCCGTTCGTGATCCGCCGAGCGCCGCCGCCGCCGGGCGCCGGTCCACAGCACCCCGAACAACTCGCGCAGCAACGGCATTTCCCAGCTTTCGCGCTTGCCCAGCAACCGCTCCAGATCGTTGCGCAGGCCCTTGATTTCCCTGGGCTCCACATTGGCCTCGCGGGAACCGTAGAACCGTTCGATCCGCGCCACCGCCTCCGGGAAGCGCGGATGCAAGCGGGCCAGCGTCGCCGGATCACTGCCACGCAGTTGAAAAGCCAGCCGCCAGCGCCCCTTATTTACGCTCCCCTCGCCCGCTGGGAGAGGGGCCGGGGGTGAGGGTTCCATCGCGACGCAGTCCACTTCCAGCGTGCCGACCTCGGTCAGTTGCGCGATTAGTTGCACCGGCACCTCGCCAACCCCGGTTTCGCTCTCGATCACGGTGGCAATCGGCGGTAGGGGCATGAAGTCCCCGGCCTCCAGTACGACCACTTCGCCGGGCGGAACCACCGCATCGCCGGTCGAGGCCAGCAAATGAAATTGCACCGGCGCCCCCAGCCGCAGCGAGAAGGTACGATCCAGCCGCACTTCCCGTCCCTCCTCCACGCCGCGCGGCAACAGGCAGACGCCCTGGCGGTCGCCGTTACCGTCCACCATCAGAAAATAGCCGCGCGCCGAGCCGCCGCCGATCCGTAGCCCCTGGCCACGCCGCGCCAGTCCGTAAGCCACCGCGCCGCGCGCCACCGCCAGATCGGGTTCGGGATTGTCCAGCCGCGCCAAGGGTTCGCCGCGCCAACTGCTCAGAATCTCCAGTAGCCGCCCGGCCAGCGCCGCACCGTGAAACACGCCGCCGTTCAGCAACACCGCATCCGGCATCGCCGGACCCTGCACCGGCGCCCGCTCGGCCAGGGCCCGCCGACAGGCCTCGGTGTGCTGTGCCAGAAACGCCGCCAGATGGCGACTGATGGCCGGGTCGGCGGCATAGGGCAGGCCAAATTCGACCACCGCCGCTCGGCGGCCCTGGGGTCGTTCCTCGCTCCCCACCTGCGGCAGAAAGCCATCCACCAGTAACACCCGCACCTCGTCGCGGCTCAGTTCCGCCGATCGTGCCCCACCGATCAGCCGCGCGCCGCCGCCCAGCACCGTCACCGTCACCCGCTCCGGCGCGTCCGCCGCCAGCAACCGCTCCTTGGCGCTCCGGCATTGCTGCCACAGTTGTGATAACTCGCCGGCGTTCAACCGCCCCCCGCCCAGCCGCGTCTCGACCGTTCGCGCCAGAGTCAGGTCCATGTTGTCGCCGCCCAGCATCAGATGATCGCCGACGCCGATCCGGGTGAGTTTTGGGCCGGCTTCTCCCGCCTCGATCTGAATCAGGGTCAGGTCGGTGGTGCCGCCGCCCACGTCGCAGACCAGCAGCAGCCGGGACTCACCCAGCGCCGCCGCCACGTCGCCACGATGGCGGTGCAGCCAGTCGTAGCAGGCCGCCTGCGGTTCCTCCAGCAGGCGCAGGCGCGGCAGACCGGCCAGCCGCGCCGCTTCGACGGTCAGCGCCCGCGCCGCTTCGTCGAAGGAGGCCGGCACGGTCAGCACCAGTTCCTGCCGCTCCAGCGGCTGGCGGGGAAACCGCTGGTTCCAGGC
>JBATNZ010000267.1:0-10708 GCA_049290615.1 Candidatus Contendibacter sp. | reverse complement strand
ACTCGCCTCGTCCCAGCCGCGACACGGCGCCGGCGAACGCCTCGTCGCCCAGAATTCGCCCGAACGCGCGCAGAGCCAAGCTCAGACGGGCCAAAACCCCCAGTGGTGAATCGCTCATGGAACAAGCTCCGGTGAATCAAATCTGTTGAACAACCTAATCCTATCACGAGCCCGCGAGGCGCCAACGGCAAGAAAACCATCCACGATTGATTTGAATTTGCCTTATCATGACCGCTGGCGAAGGCCGGCATGGTCGGCCAGATTTATCCAGCGGCGGCACGGATCACACCGGCCCCGCAACTGCCCTAACCCAGCGCGCGAAGCACGCGCGAGATCATCTCAGGAGTAGCAATATGGCCCGCATATTGATTGTCGACGACTCGCCGACGCAGACGCTGAGTCTATCCAAAATCGTCAAAAAACATGGGCACGAAGTCCTGACCGCCAAGGATGGCGCGGAGGGGGTCGAGATGGCCAAGGCGGAACTGCCGGACCTCGTCCTCATGGATGTGGTTATGCCCAATGTCAATGGCTTTCAGGCCACCCGGCAGATTACCAAAAACCCTTACACCAGCCATATCCCGGTCCTCATCGTCACGACCAAGGATCAGGAAACCGACCGAATCTGGGGCGCGCGGCAAGGCGCCAAGGGCTATATCACCAAGCCGGTGGACGAGGACATGCTCGTTGAGGCCATCAATAAATTCCTGGCCAAGTAGGCCGCAAGGATACGCCCGTCGAGGCTGCGCCCGCCCATCACCCACGAAATCGGGCCGACCCGGCGTGGCCGCCGCAGTCCAGCGCCACCAGCGCCGCGTGAATCTCGCGCAACCGCTGACCATCGCCACCCCGATCGGGGTGATGGCGCATCGCCAGTCGCCGGTATTGCCGCTTGATGGCGGCGGCATCCACCGGATCCCGCAGCCCCAGCACCGCCAACGCTGCCGGCCTCTGCTCGTTCGCCTGGCGGGCCGCGTGGAACTGGCGCAACCACTCAACGACATCGACGGCGGTCACGGTCGTCAGGCGCTGCAAATCGGCATACCAGCCCGCCCCATCGAACGGACCCGGCGCCAGCGCCGCGATCTCTTCTCCCGGTTCGGCGATCATCGCCGGCGCTAGCACGACGCGCAGCGGATCGATCACCAGGCGGCCGCGCCGCTCGCGCGCCAAGCGGTCCCGCAATCGGTACAAAACGTGAAACAGCAGGTAGTGGCCCCGGAACAGACTGAGCGGTTCGCGGGCGCTGAACGTAGCGAACAGCGGCAGTTCCCGGCGCAGGATTTTCAGCAGTTCGTGTTCGCTGATCCCGGCGGGACAGGCGGTCAGCAGCTCCTCCAGTCGTATCTCCAGGGCGTCCAGCGCATCCGACGACGGAATGGCATCGTTCATCGCGGCGGCTCCGCAGCCGAACCGAGCCGGTTTGTATTCCCCACTCATGTCTGGCCCGGTCTACGCCTTGGCTAGCCGCGCGCCAGTTGGATCAGCAGCAGCACGAACAGCACCACCAGGCCCAGTGGAATCAGCGCCGCTGGCCAATCCCTTTTGGCGGTGCGGCTTCGCTCGATCGCCGCCTTGATGCCGGGCTGAAACCACAGAATCACCAGCACCGCCACCAATCCACCCAGCAGAATTTCCCACCATGCCGCTGTCGCCATCGTCGCCTCCCCGCGCAAACGTGTTGCCAACCCGACTGCTCAGTCCTTGCCGCGCCCGCCGCCGGCTGGAAACGCCGGCTGTGGAAACGGCGTCACGTTGTCGCCGCCTTCCACCGGACGCACCTTGCTGACGCCCTCCCGCTCCACCTCGTCGATCCGCACCACGGAGTGCAAGGGAACGAAGGTGCGTTTCACCCCAGCGAACTCGTTTTGCAATTTCTCCTCGGCCGGATTGATCAGCACGCTCGAACGCTCGCCGAAGATCAATTCTTCGACTTCAATGAAACCGTATAGCTCCCCCTGATAGATCTCCCGGGCATAGAGTTCGTACAGCTTGCCCTGATTGACGAACAGGACGCGGTAAATGCTTTTGGTAATTTTGGACATGGACAGTCGGGCCACGGTCGGAAAGGCGTCAATCTAATCCCGTTCGGCGCGGCGGGCAAATCCCCAAGACCGCCAAATCCTTCAAAAACCCAGTATTCGCGTCAACAAAGCCAGCTCTTACAAGCCAACGTCGTCACGGTCTGGCTATATCGGCAATCATCGCACCATTCCCCTTCCGTTTGTCGAGGACACCCCATGAGCACACCCCAAACTTTCGATCTTAGCAAGACTGTCTGCGTCAATCCCGCCACCGGCGATATCGTCGGCTATTCGCTGATGAACACTCCGGAAGAGGCCCGCGACGCTCTCCGCCGCGCCCGCGCCGCGCAACCGGCCTGGGCGGCGCTGCCACTGGTGGAACGGGAACGCTACATCGCGCGCATCCGCGATTATCTGGTGGACCACGCCGACGCGATCAGCGACACCATTTCCAAGGATGTCGGCAAGACCCGGATCGAAGCGCTGGCCACTGAAGTGGTGACCAGCGCGCTGGCGACTGCTTATTACATCAAGAATGCCCGGCGTTTTCTCCAGCCGCGCAAGGTACGCGGCGGCTCGCTGCTGTTCCTGAACAAGCGCAGCCGGATCTATCGCCTGCCCTTTGGCGTGATCGGCATCATTGCGCCGTGGAACTATCCGCTCGGCATCCCCATGCACGAGATCGTGCCGGCGCTGCTGGCCGGCAATACGGTGATCTTCAAGACCGCCCCGGAAACCCAGATGGTCGGGCGCAAGATCGAGGAGATGATCAAGGCCGCGGGACTGCCCGACGACGTGTTCATCCATCTGAACATTCCCGGCGCCATCATCGGCCAGATCCTGCTGGAACCCGACAACCATGTGGACAAGCTGTTTTTCACCGGTTCGGTGCCGGTCGGCAAGATTCTCATGGCCAAGGCCGCCGAAAGCCTGGTTCCAGTGTCGTTGGAACTGGGCGGCAACGACCCGATGCTGGTCTGCCCGGATGCCCATCTCGAACGAGCGGTCAACGGCGCGATGTGGGCCGGCTTGCAGAACAGCGGTCAGTCCTGCGGCGGGGTCGAGCGCATTTACGTTCACCAGGACGTTTACGAGCCGTTTATCGCCCTGCTGAAACAGAAGGTGGAAGCCTTGCGGCAAGGACCCAACACCGACCACGACGTGGATATTGGCGCCATGTGCACCGAGCGCCAGATCGAAACCATCCAGCGCCAGGTGGACGATGCGCTGGCCAAGGGCGCGACCATCCTCGCCCAGGTCAAGATCGATCCCGCCCACGCCCACGCCAATTTCTACCCGGTCACGGTGCTGACCGATGTCGATCACACCATGGCGCTAATGCGCGAGGAGACCTTTGGGCCAGTGCTGGGCATCATGAAGGTGGACGACATGGAACAGGCCATCGAACTGGCCAATGATTCCACCCTCGGTCTGACCGGTTCGGTATGGTCCGGCAACACCCGCGCGGCGGTGACGCTGGGCCGGCGCATCCATGCCGGGGTCATCACCATCAACGATCACCTGTTGACTCACGGCATGGCCGAAACTCCCTGGGGCGGGGTCAAGGAATCCGGCATCGGCCGCAGTCACGGTGAACTTGGCTTTGACGAGATGACCCAGCCGCAGGTAGTCACCACCGAACTGCTGCACTTCGCCAAACGCAACCTGTTCTGGCATCCGTATGACGCTAAACTGTACGAAGGCTTGAAAGGCGCGCTGCACTTGCTGCACGGTCGCGGGTTTGGAGATCGCCTGCGCGGCTTGCTGCGGTTCGCGGCGCTGCTTCCGAGGATGTTCAAAGATTGATTGAGAGCTTGCCATGACCCTACCTGCCTTCGATACGACCCAGTTGCCCGACTACGCCACCGCCGCCTCGATCCAGCGGGGCCGGGACTACCTGCAGGAAGGCGCGGTTGGAGCGCTGGTACAGCGCGGCGACGAACTGGAAGCGGATGTGCAGGGCAGCGCGCTCCAGCCCTATCGGGTGTGGATTGAATTCGATGCCGAGGGCGTGGCTAACACCGCCTGCACCTGCCCCTACGACTACGAGGGCTGGTGCAAGCACATCGTCGCCGTGCTGCTGGCCTACGCTCAGGACCCCGGGCAGGTGGAAATCCGCTCGCCGCTGGTTGAAAAGCTGGCCACGCTGGACCAAGTCCAATTGCAGGCGCTATTGCTGGAACTGGCGGACCGGATCCCGCGCATGAACGACATGATCGAGGCCGCCCTGCCCTACGTCATCCTGGTGGCGCCGGCCGGATCCGCCACGCCAACGGCCAGCCATCCCCCCGTGCTAGCCGCGGTGGATACCCGCGTGTTGCGGCAAAGCGTCCGCAATGCAATGCGCTCGCGCGGCGGCCGGGACGAGGACTACGACGAGGACGGTTACGGCGCGGTCGACGACATCGTCGAGCTGGCGAAACAGGCTCAGTCCTGGCTGGACGCCGGCAACGGCCGCGCCGCCCTGGCAATTCTGGAAGCCGTCACCGACGAGTTCAGCAAGCACTGGCAAATACTCGAAGAGACCGGCGAGGAAACCCATGTCTTCTTCGACGGAACCGCGTCGCTCTGGATCGAAGCGCTGCTCGACCCCAGCCTGAGCGCCGAGGAACGCCAGCACTGGG
The DNA here is from genome assembly GCA_049290615.1 of Candidatus Contendibacter sp. Lineage (GTDB taxonomy): Bacteria > Pseudomonadota > Gammaproteobacteria > Competibacterales > Competibacteraceae > Contendibacter. Next base: position 6,060 of record JBATNZ010000267.1, on the reverse strand, counting down.
CGAATCGATTGGCGGACTGGGTGGAAGACTTCGACGAATCCGCCGCCGAGAACCTGGAACTCCTGCAAATCGTCGTCCAGCAAGGTTGGGACGATCCCAAGCTGTGCGTCATCCTGAGCGGCGAGGAAATCCCGGGTGGCTTGTGGGGAGCCGATCCGCCACCCTACGATTGGCGGGTGCTGGTCGACCGGGCGCGACTGCGAATTCTGGAGCGCACCGGCCAGCACGAAGCCTATCTGAATCTGGCCAGAGCCGAGAAGCAGTATGACTGGTATACCCTGTATCTGCTAAAACTGGGCCGGGTTCAGGACGCCGTGCGCGCCGGACTGGAACAGCCGCTCTCCGATGACGGAGCGCTGGAACTCGCCAAAGCCCTGTACGAGCGCGGCGAAATCGAGCCGGCATTCCAGGTCGCCGAGCATGGCCTGCAACGGCTGGATACAACGGCGCCGAAAGATGCGGTGTTTTCCATGGTTGCGGAACGGATGAACGGATTCGGTCTGTACGATTCGCACTCCCAGAACGAACTGGCGGCCTGGCTGCGCGACCGGGCCGCCGAACACGGCCAAACCGAGCGGGCGCTGGCGGCGGGCGTGATCGCGTTCCGAATCGTGCCCAGTTTCGCCGCTTACCAGCGGGTGGAGAAACTGGCCGGAGCGGGCTGGCCGGACTTGCGGCGAAGGCTGCTGGATTTTCTGCGTCGGGAAGCCCGCGTCAGCACCGAAACCAAGGTCGAGATTTTCCTGCACGAAAACCTGGTCGACGACGCCATCCAGGCAACCGAGCGCTACACCTCGCCTCGAATTCTGGCGCGGGTCATGGACGCCGCTGTAAATCGCCGGCCCGAGTGGGTGATCACGCAGGCCCGCCAGCAGGCGGAGCCGATCATGAACGAGGCCAAGTCCGGCCACTACGAAGACGCGGCCATGTGGCTGCGCAAGGCCAAACAGGCGCATGAGGCGCTCGGCCAGAAAGCGGAATGGCAGACCTATCTCGGGGCCTTGCGCGAAAAACACCAGCGCAAGTACAAGCTGATGCCACTGCTAAAAGTGCTGTAGTTGATTGGTCATGACTGGGCTTGGATGGTTGGATTCAAGGTATGCTATGGGCTCTCAAATATCCGTGCTCAACCCCCCATGCTTCATGGCCAAACCCAGAACCTGATTGAGTCAGGTAACCGAGAATCAGGCAGTTATGTTGAACCGCCAACTGGCCACCTTCTTCCCGAACCATCGGAAATATCCCAGGCAAAGAGTCCCTCATGAAACGATTACTGAACCGGTTGCTGGGCCGTGGCGCGACTGAAACTCCGGTCGCGAGCACTGCGGAACATCGGGCCAGGGCCGAACGATTGCTTGCGGAAGGCAATACGCTTGAGGATGCCAGCCAGTTCGCCGAAGCCGAATTGCGTTATCGCGAGGCACTGCGTCTGCACCCGGATTTCGCCCGTGCCTGGCTTAATCTCGGCAATGTCCAATTGGCGCGGGAACAACCCAATGAAGCGGCAACCAGCTATCGTGAGGCGTTGCGGCGGGAACCGGGCTACGGCGCGGCGCACGCCAACCTGGGCAGACTCTATCTCGGTCAGAAAGACTATCGGAATGCCGCCGAGCATTATGCCATGGCGGTTCGAGCGTTGCCCGATTCGGCGGATGCCTTGGTCGGCCTGGGCTGCGCGCTGGAAGAACTGGAGCGCCGCGCCGAAGCGGTGGATGCTTACCAGAAGGCGCTGGCGATTCAGCCGGACTTTGTCGCCGCGAGGCGGAATCTGATTCGCGTTTTGACACAACTCGTGCGCTTGGACGAAGTCGAACGACATCTTGAAGATTTGTTGGCCAGCACGCCGGACGATGGAGACAGCCATGCCCAACTTGCGTTACTACTAGCCAGACGGGGGGAAATGTCCGAAGCTGAATCCCGCTACCGCCAAGCCCTTGCCTTGCAGCCGGATAACTTCCAGTACGCCGCCCACGCCCATTTGTTGCTCCCGGTTATTCCCGAATCGTTCCCCGATATCGCCTTCTGGCGGCAGCGTTATCAGGCCGGAATTGCGGAGCTGCACAACGTGCGGGGTACAAAAGACTTGCATGGCGAGTTCAGTGCTCTTTCGTTTTACCTCGCTTACCACAATGAAAACGACCGCCCGATCATGGAATCCCTGTGCCAATTATTCCGGGCCAAGCTGCCGGCCTTGACGTTCACGGCTCCCCATGTGTCGGATTGGCAACCTTCATCAGCCCGGAGCTCGCGGATCCGAGTGGGGTTTTCATCCCAAGTTTTGCACAGTCACACTATAGGCAAACTCTTCCAGGGTTTTATCCGCCATCTCGACCGCCGCCGTTTTGAAGTGGTGCTGATTCATGCGGGAGGCGCCCAGAAGGATGAATTTAGCCAACATCTGGATACCTTGGCGAACAAGGCGCTGACCTTGCCACCCAGCAGCAGCCTTGTGGCGCAACAGCAGGCCATCGCGGCGGAAGGTCTGGACGTACTGTTCTACCCGGACATCGGTTTTGGCGCGATCAGCTATTTACTCGCCTATGCCCGCCTCGCCCCGGTACAGGCGGTAAGCTGGGGGCACCCGGACACCACCGGGTTGGACACCATGGATTACTTCGTTTCCGCCGCGTCCATCGAGCCAACGGATGCCGAGGATCACTACAGCGAGCGGCTGATCCGCCTCAACCGACTGCCCTGCTTCTACCAGGCGTTGGTCGCCCCGACCTCGATTCCCACCCGCGCCGCCCTCGGTTTGCCGGAAACCGGCGTTCTCTACGGCTGCCCGCAAACCCTGTTCAAAATTCACCCGGAGTTTGACGCCATACTGGCCACGATTGCCGAAGGCGACCCGGCGGGGCGCATCGTGATGCTGGAAGGTTCGCATACCGCATGGATGAACCTGCTCAAGGCCCGCTGGACCAAGACCTTCCCCATCTTGCTGGAACGAGTGCTGTTCCTGCCCCGCCTGCCTCTGGACCGCTTCATGGCGCTGATGGCGCACATCGACGTGCTGCTGGATCCCATTCACTTCGGCAGCGGCAATACCCTGTACGAAGCGATGGTGTACGGCACCCCGGTGGTGACCTGGCCGGGGCGGTTCATGCGCGGGCGCCTGGTCGCGGGCGCCTACCAGCAGATGGGCGTTGCCGACGCGCCCGTGGTCGAACGACTGGAGGATTACGCTGCGCTCGCCCTGGCGCTGGGGCGCGATCCGGAGCGTCGGCGGGCACTGCGCCAAGCCTCGCTGGCCGCCGCCGAGACGCTGTTCGCCGACATGCAGGCGGTGCGCGAGTTTGAAACCTTTCTCGAAGCAGCGGTGGCGGCAGCCGGACGCGGCGAGAAGCTACCGCCGGGCTGGCGGCCGAGGATTCCAGCCTCGCCGCTTCAACCACAGGATTCCCTCCCATGACCGCTACTACTCTGGTTACCGGCGGCGCCGGTTTTCTCGGCTCCCATCTTTGCGACCGGATGATTGCCGACGGTCACGAAGTGCTGTGCGTGGACAACTTCTACACCGGTAGCAAGGACAACATCCGCCATCTGCTGGGCCACCAGCGTTTCGAGCTGATCCGCCACGACATCTGGCTACCGCTGTTTGTGGAGGTGGACCGTATCTACAATCTGGCTTGCCCGGCCAGCCCGATCCATTATCAGAACGACCCCATTGCCACAACCAAAACCGCCGTGCTGGGCGCGATCAATATGCTAGGCCTGGCCAAACGGCGGCGGGCGCGGATTCTCCAGGCGTCCACTTCCGAGGTGTACGGCGATCCACAACGCCACCCACAGCCGGAAAGCTACTGGGGCCATGTCAATCCCATTGGCCCTCGCGCCTGCTACGACGAGGGCAAGCGCTGCGCCGAAACGTTATTCTTTGACTATCACCGTCAGGCTGGGGTAGACATTCGCGTCATCCGCATTTTCAACACTTACGGCCCGCGCATGCACCCTAACGACGGTCGAGTAGTGAGCAACTTCATCGTCCAGGCGCTCAAGGGCGAACCGATCACACTCTACGGCGACGGCAGCCAAACCCGCTCGTTCTGTTATGTAGACGACCTGATCGACGGCATGACGCGGATGATGAATCAGAACGAGTGCGTCGGACCGGTAAATCTCGGCAACCCGGCGGAATTTACCATCCGCGACTTGGCGGAAACGGTGCTGCGGCTCACCGGATCACGCAGCATGCTGGAGTTTTTGCCCCTGCCCCAGGATGACCCGATGCAACGCCAGCCGGATATTACGCAAGCCAGGACGCGGCTTGACTGGATGCCAAAAATTTCGTTGGAGGATGGATTGCAGGAAACGATTGCCTATTTCAGGAAGAGGCTATCCCAATGAATCCGCAATTGCTTCCCGTTCTCTGCCCTATCTGCGCCCACACCCTCGCCGTCCCGTTCTTCAACGGCGGCCAACACCCGCTGGCCACGCTCGGCTGGCCCGCCTCCGTCGCCGAGGCCCAAGCCATGCCGCGCTACCCGCAAGATTTTGTTCAATGTCCGCGTTGTTCCCATGTCTGGAATCGTTCGTTTTCCTACGACGCCATTCCCTACCACAACCACCCGAACCGAATGTTCAACCGGGGCGGCATCTGGAAAGGGCATCTGGCGGCCACTCGCGAACTGTTGCTGGCCCGGCTGCCAGTAAATCCGGTGGTCGTGGACATCGGCTGCGGCGAAGGACATTTCGTGCGCGGACTGGCCGATGCCCGGAACGGGACAGGACGATTTGTGGGATTTGATCCCAACATCGGCCCGGAAAGCGGCTTGGGAGTAGAGTTCCACGCCCGGCTGTTCGAACCCCTGTCAGATATGCCCGCCTTTGCCCCGGACGCGGTGGTGCTTCGTCATGTACTGGAACATCTCACCGAACCGGCGGCACTCGTCGAACAACTGGCCTGGAGCGCGGCGGCGCTGGACAAGCCTTGCTGGTTGTTTGCCGAAACACCCTGCATCGACCGGGTATTCGAGACCGATCGACTAGCGGATTTCTTCTACGAACACGTTGCCCACTTCACGACGCAATCCTTCCGCACCCTGATGGAACGAGCCGGTAAAGCAGTGGAACTGGCCCACGGCTACGACGGCGAAGTGGTGTATGCGCTGGTGAATTTGGGAGTTTCAGCCGCGATGCGGACGCGAGCCGCACAGTCCCAAGCGTTTGCCGAACGGGCCGATGTCAGTCGCGCCACGATCCAGGCGCAACTCGACGCCCTGACGCAAAGCGGCGCGCGTGTCGCCATTTGGGGCGGGACTGGCAAAGCCGCCGCCTTCATCCACCAGTTCGGCGCCGATGCCGCACGCTTCCCGCTGGTGGTGGACTCCGACCCGGACAAGGCCGGTACCTTCGTCCCCGGCATGGGGCAGGAGATTGCGTTCCGCGATGCGCTGAAAGCCGAGTCTGTCGACGTGATCGTCATCCCAACCCAATGGCGGGCGCGGGACATCGTGGCGGAAATGGAACGGGAAGGCATCCGCCCCGGCAAAGTGCTTATCGAACACGGCGGGCGGCTGGTGGATTTTGAGAGCGATCAACATCCCTATCGCCAAGGGGCGCAATCAGTCGCGCATCACGCTTAAAATTCAATAAGCACGGAGAATTCCTTTATGCTGCTACGCTGGTTTGATAGTCGTGAAGCGGTGGCTTTCGCCAAAACCGTAGTCGAGGACATCCATGCCCTTTTTCCCCCGGGAGGTAATCCGGAATTGGGAAAATTGACCCGGCCCAAGGACATCAAAAAACTCGAGAGAATCCTGGAACGAATCTTCACCTTCGCCAAGGAAAAACGGCTCAATTTCTACATTAAATCCAAGTTTCTCAACACCCTGATGTGGGAACTCAAAAGGTGCGGCTACAACGAGGACTTGGTCAAGAAATTCATGGAGACCATCACGCCCCGCCTCTAGCAGCCTGTTGATTGTTTGTTCCAGTGTAACTACCAACGTATCCCACCCGAGTGCCATGGATTTGCCATCGGGTTGGAAGGGTAAGATAGGGTATCGGTCGGGGGAATCCGGGGGCGGGGTGAGTGAGCGACCGCCCACGCGCCAGCGGATG
>JBATNZ010000266.1:0-20935 GCA_049290615.1 Candidatus Contendibacter sp. | reverse complement strand
TCCGAACCTTGACCAGTTACCTGTGCTTCAAGAGCTGGGGGGCCTTGATGACGTTCATGTTGCAAAGCTTCGAGCCAGCTCTTCCACAACCCGAAACCGGGTGAAATCGCCAAAATGAGAATTGCTGATCGGCGTTACGGAGCGATTGGCAAAACACCGCTGTGCGGTATAATGCGCTCTCCCACCGCTTTCATTGCTAATCAATCCTCCCGGAGAGGTACCGAAGCGGTCACAACGGCGCCGACTCGAAATCGGATGGGGGCTTAGCCGCCCCACGTGGGTTCGAATCCCACCCTCTCCGCCAAATCAGTACGTTAGCTCGCCTCCAGCCTCAACCACCCCCCTGACATTGATCGCAAAATCAACTTGTACAGTTTGTGCTCTGAATACAATGGGACTACGCGGCTGCATTAGCCAAAGTTGTACAAGTTATTTTTTGACAGATCCTAAAACGAAAAAGCCGGCGGGAAGCCGGCTCCACAGTTGGGCTGGCGCCGCCAGCCCGTCGGACTATGCTGTATTCAGGCTTTCTTGAGCGACTCGACCAGATCAACGTATTGCTGCATGGCATCCGCTTGGGCCAAGCCCTTGAGCTTGGCCCAAGCATCGTATTTGGCGCGGCCCACCAGATCGGTGAAACCGGGCCGCTTGCCTTCGATGTCGCCGGACGAACCCTGCTTAAAATAGGCATATAGTTTCAGCATGGTATCATTATCGGGCCGCTTGCTGAGTTTCTTGCTGTCCTCGACGGCGGTTTGGAATCGGCTGGCTAGCTCGGACATGGCGATTGTTCTCCGGTTATGAGGAGTTGGGATATGGGAATCAGTGTAGCTGAACCGCGGCGAGGGTTTATTGCATGGAATGGCTATGCGCGGAATATGGTGGCAACACGATGGACAACCACATGGCGCGGTGGCCAATTCGGTAAAGTTCCTTTTAATCCACCGGTTTAGAATTCTTGGCCATTCATGATGCTGGATTTTTTTATGCCCAAGAAAAAAGAGAGCGAGCGTATATCGGGGATTGATACCGCCTGGTTGCGCATGGAGCGTCCCACCAATCTGATGATGATCACCGGGGTCATGGTCTTCTCCGAGCGCTTGGCCTACGAACGGCTGCGGGAGGTCGTGGAGTCTCGTTTCCTGAAATACCGGCGCTTCACGCAATTGGCTGTCCAGAAAGCCGCGGGCGCCTTCTGGGAAGGCGATCCCTATTTCGATATCGGCCGGCATGTGCTGCGGACCGCGCTGCCGGGCCAGGCCGACAAGAGCGAATTGCAACATTTGGCCAGTGATCTGATGAGCGCCCCGCTGGATTTCACCAAACCGTTGTGGCAATTCCATCTGGTCGAGGATTATCAGGGGGGCAGCGCCGTGATCCTGCGGATCCATCACTGCTACGCCGACGGCATCGCCCTGATTCATGTGCTGTTGTCGCTGACCGACCCCGCTCCCCATGTGGCGCTGGCCCCGGTTGAGGAAGAGGAACACGCCGAGGAGGCTGGAATTTTCCGGTGGTTTTTCGAGCCGGTGGACAAGGTAGTCAACACCACCCTCAAGCTGGGTCGGGGGCTGGTGGGGGAAGGCGCCGACATCGTCATGCACCCGACCCATGCGCTCGACTACGCTCGCAACGGCGCGCGGCTGGCGGCGGAAATTGCCCGGCTCGCCTTGATGAGCGACGATTCCAAAACCCGCTTCAAGGGCGACTTGGGCGTATCGAAGCGGGTCGCCTGGGCCGAGCCGCTAGACTTGCATGAGGTCAAGACAATCGGCAAGGCGCTGGGCGGTTCGATCAACGATGTGTTGCTGGCGGCGGTGGCGGGGGCGCTACGCGACTATCTGGTCGAGCAGGGCGATCCCGTTCCCGAGAACCTGCAAGTGAGGGCCTTTATCCCGGTCAACCTGCGGCCATTGGAGAAGGTCACCCGGCTGGGCAATTTCTTCGGGCTGGTGTTTCTGGCGCTGCCGGTGGGCATCGCTAACCCGCTGGAGCGGGTGTACGAGGTGCGGCGGCGGATGAGCGAGCTGAAGGAATCCTATCAGCCGATCCTGGCGCTGGGCCTGTTGGGAGCCGTCGGCATGGGGCCTAACCTGTTGCAGCAACCGCTGCTGGACTTGCTGAGCAACAAGGCCTCGGCGGTGATGACCAATGTGCCTGGCCCGCGCGAAGCCATTTATCTGGGCGGGTCCCGCGTTTCCGAGATGATGTTCTGGGTGCCGCAATCCGGCCAGATTGGCGTGGGGGTCAGCATCCTCAGCTACAACAACCGCGTTCATTTCGGCCTGGTGGCCGACCGGAAGCTGGTGAACGATCCGGAAGCGATTATCGGCCGTTTCGCCGGTGAATTCGAAAAGCTGCTGCTCATTACCCTGATGAGTCCCTGGGGGCAGGAACTGAATTCACTACAGGTCGAAAGCTCTCTCAGGGCGCTGAGCGGACCGGAGGGTTGAAGTCCGCCAAGTTTTAGGATGTTTGTTCTAACGGCTTGTTACAAAATAAATCCAAATCCGGGTATCGAGCCTTGGCCAGGCTCCCAGGAACCCGCCACGGGAGTATCGTCATGGTCAAGAAAGTTAAAGGCAACGCCGACAGCCAGTTGTCCCAGTCGGTACGGGAATCCGCGCACCTGATCTGGCTAGCCGGACTGGGAGCGTTCGCCAAGATGAGTTCGGAAGGCGGCAAGTTGTTCGAGGCTCTGGTCAGGGAAGGCGAGAAAATCGAGGAACGGACCCGCGAAGCCGCCACGGGCGCGTTGGAAGCGGCCAAGGAGCAGACCGCCGAGACGCGCGGCCGGGTGGTCGAGACCTGGGATAAGGTCGAACAGATTTTCGAGGACCGGCTGGCCCGGGTACTCGGGCAGCTTGGCGTGCCCAGTCGCGATGATCTACGCGAGCTGACGCAACGGATCGACGCCTTGCAGGCGCACCTCGATGAACTGCGTCGCGCCAGGGAAAACCCGCGGTCGTGAGGACGGGGTGAGCGCAACCAGGGAGTGGGCAACCCGCGGCGATGTGACTTGGGCGCGGATGGATACACCCCGACAGCCGATGGTGGTGACGATCCTGCTGCTGTTGGCCGAGCCGGTGGACGAGGCGCGGCTGCGCGCGACCTTGAACCAGCGGTTGCTGGCGTTCGCCCGCTTCCGCCAGCGGCTGGTTCGGCAGGGAAGCCGTCACGCCTGGATCGAGGACGCCGAGTTCGATCTCAACCATCATCTGGAATGGCGGCGCTTGCCAGAGCCGGCCGATCAGCGGGCGCTGGCGGTTCTGGTGGGCGAACTGGCCAGCCAGCCGCTGGATACCGGGCGGCCGCCATGGCGCTGCGTGGTGGTGGAGAATCTGGAAGTGGGTTGCGCGGTGGTGTTCCGGGTGCATCACTGCATCGCCGACGGCATCGCCCTGCTGCGGGTATTTCTGACCTTGACCGACCGGGCGCCGAATCCGGAAGGATCGCTGGCGGCGCGGGTCACGATGCCGGGGGAACAGCGCAATCAGGCTCGTCTGGCGGCGAAAACCGCCAAAATGCCGAAATTGCTCTCCAACGGGCTGGAGCGGTTGCGCTGGGGTGGGGCGATCCTGGCGGGGCTGCTGCGGCAACTCCTGGTGATACCGGAAACCCGTACCGCGTTGCGGGGACCGTTGAATGGCCAGAAGCGCATGGCCTGGTCGGCGCCGATCCCCCTGCGCGACATTGCGCGCATTCGCCAGCGCTGGGGCGGGCGGGTAAACGATGTGATGCTGGCCGTGGTGGCCGGCGCAATGGGCCGGTATCTGCGGGCGCGAGGCGAAACACGACCGAAGCTGATGGTGCGGTTGGCGGTGCCGGTCAATCTGCGGCCCTATCAGGAAGAAATTCAATTGGGCAATCAGTTCGCGGTGGTTTTTCTGAGATTGCCGCTGGACATCACCGATCCGGTGGCGCGCCTGGCGGCGGTGCGAGCGCGCATGGAGCGACTCAAGGCTTCACCGGAAGCGGTGGCGAATCTGCTGATGATCCGGATGGTCGGTTGGTTGCCCAACTGGCTGGAGCGGGGACTATTGCGGCTGTTTGGGATGAAGGCGACCGCAGTGCTGACCAATGTGCCGGGGCCGGAAGAAACGCTGTATCTGGCCAACGCACCGGTGGCGCGGGTGTTGGCCTGGGTACCGCAGATCACCGGTATCGGGATCGGCGTTTGCGTGCTGAGTTACGCTGGAGCCATCACCATCGGTGTCACCACCGATCATGGCGTAGTCGGCGATCCGGGGGAACTGGTGGCCGGGCTGGAGGCGGAAATCGCCGAACTGGTGGCGCGTGCCGACCCGGTCGGCATTTAAGCAAAAGACTGTCCGAAGATTCACTGGAGGCTACATGTTGGTCACCCAGCCCGAAAGCGTCCGACGTCGGGCCAGCGGCCCCCGGATCGGCTTGGCCATCGCGGGTGGCGGGCCGGTCGGTCTGGTCTACGAAATCGGCGCCCTGCGCGCGCTCGACGAGGCGCTCGATGGCATCAATTTCAACCATCTCGATGTGTATGTCGGTGTCAGCGCCGGCGCGGTGATCGCGGCGCTGCTGGCCAACCAGTTCAAGAACAGCCAGATCTGCCACATTTTTATCAGCAACGAATCCGAGGAACACCCGATCGACCCGCAGATTTTCCTGATGCCGGCGTTCGGCGAATACTGGCGGCGGCTATCGTCGGTGCCCGGCCTGCTGTGGCAATCCTTCTGGGGCTATTTGCAGAACCCATTCGACTTGAGTCTGTTGCAATCGCTGACCCGGTTGGGACGGGCCTTGCCGGCGGGCTTCTTCGACAACGCGCCGATCCACGACTATCTGGCGCGGATGTGGAGCGCGCCGGGCCACACCGATGATTTTCGCCAACTGCCGAACAAGCTGTACGTGGTGGCGGTGGATCTGGATACCGGCGAGTCGGTGCGGTTCGGCGCACCCGGCTACGACCATGTGCCGATCTCACGGGCGGTGCAGGCCAGCAGCGCGCTACCGGGGCTGTACCCACCGGTGGAGATCGGCGGGCGCTACTTCGTGGACGGCGCCTTGCGGAAAACCATGCATGCTTCGGTGGCCCTCCAGGAAGGACTGGATTTGTTGCTCTGTCTCAATCCGCTGGTGCCGTTCGACGCCCGGCTGGCGGTGGAAGCCGGCCAGCCGACCCAAGTCGGCCGGTTGGTGGAAGGTGGTTTGCCCGCGGTGCTGTCCCAAACCTTCCGGGCGTTGATCCATTCCCGCCTGCGGGTGGGTATGAGGAAATACGACAGCGAGTTCGAACATACGGACGTCGTTCTATTCGAACCCAACCGCGATGACGCCAAGATGTTCTTCACCAATGTATTCAGCTTCTCCGGCCGGCACTGGGTGTGCGAGCACGCCTATCAGACCACCCGCCGGGACTTGCTGACCCGGCGCGCGGAGCTGGAGCCGATTTTCGCCCGCCACGGGATCCGGATGCGGCTGGACGTGCTGGAAGACCCCGACCGGCGCTATTACACCGGCCTGCGCAATCAGCGCGGTCTGACCGCGCCGGCCAAATATCGCGGCCAACTGGCGCGCGATCTGCACGCGGCGCTGGATCAGTTGCAGGAGATCGTCTCGGCGCCCGCCGAACCGCGGCGCCAGCCGCTCACGCCAGGTACTCGCGGCTGATCTGTTGTAGCAGCCGCCGCGCCGCGTCGTTCAGGAAGGGCGCGACCAGCGCCAGCACCTGATAGACGCCCAAACCGAGGTTGCTGCCATCGTCGCGAGGAGCGGCGCTGGTGCTGGCGCGGACGCTCTGGAAATTTAGCCAGTAGGTCGCGACCACCGCGATGTTGCGGGCCAGCGCCGCGATGTCTTCGCTGGTGGCGTTCATGACGCCCGCATCCACCAGACCCTTGCAGATGGCGGTGGCGGTGCTGACCTTGCGTTCCAGGATGCGGCGAAAATGGGTCCGCAGCTTTTTGTTGCGGCTCAGGATGTTGTCGAGATCGCGGTAGAGAAAGCGGTATTCCCAGATGTTCTCGAACACCAGATGCAGGTACAGCCACATGTCCTCCATGTTCGGTACGCGGCGCTGGGGCGTTTGCAGCGCGGTGTCCATTCGCCGCTCGAATTGCTGGAACAGCAGTTCGATGATCTCGTCCTTGCTGCGGAAGTGGTAGTACAGATTGCCGGGGCTGATGTCCAGTTCGTCGGCAATGTGATTGGTGGTGATGCGGGGTTCACCCTGTTCGTTGAACAGTTGCAGGCTGGTTTGCAAGATGCGATCGCGGGTTTTCATAAAAACTGGCGGCGGGTCCATGCGGGGTGGTGGAACGTGGGGTCCGAAGAGGGTCGCTGTTTAATTGTGGGTGGTTTTAGGCTATTTTCCAATGATCCGGCCCGGACAAGACAACGAAAATGAGGAGAGCGGCATGGAAAAAATCTGGTTGCGCGAGTATCCGCCGGGCGTACCGGCCGAGGTGGATCTCAGTGAATTCGCTTCGCTGAAGGATATTCTGGAAAAAAGCTGCCAGCGGTTCGCCGATCTGCCAGCCTATTCCAACATGGGCGTGACCCTGCGTTATCGGGACATCGACCGGCTTAGCCGCGATTTCGGCGCCTACCTGCAACAGGCGCTTGGCTTGGGCAAGGGCGAGCGGGTCGCCCTCATGATGCCCAACGTCCTGCAATATCCGGTCGCGCTGTTCGGCGTACTGCGGGCGGGCCTGACGGTGGTGAACGTCAATCCACTCTACACCGCCCGCGAGTTGGAACATCAATTGATCGATTCTGGCGCGAGCGCCATCGTCATCGTCGAAAACTTCGCGCACACCTTGCAGCAGGTGCTGGACAAGACCCCGGTCAAGACCGTGATTACGACCCAGTTGGGCGATTTGTTCCCGTTCCTGAAACGGACGCTGGTCAATTTCGTGGTCAAGCGGGTCAAGAAACTGGTGCCGGCCTGGCGTATCCCCGGCGCGGTCCCGTTCGACCAGGCCCGGCGCGAGGGGGCGGGGCGAGCGCTGGCCGATGTGCCGCTGAATCATGACGACATCGCGTTTCTGCAATACACCGGCGGCACCACCGGCTTGTCCAAGGGCGCGATGCTGACTCACGGCAACATGGTGGCGAACCTGCAACAGGCCTCAGCCTGGCTGAGTTCGGTATCCAAACCGGGCGAAGAAGCGATCATCACCGCCCTGCCGCTGTACCACATCTTCTCGCTGACCGCCAACTGCCTCACCTTCATGAAGGCGGGCGGCCACAACATCCTGATCACCAACCCCCGCGACATGCCCGGTTTCGTCAAGGAACTGAGTAAGGTCCGGTTCACCGCCATCACCGGTGTGAACACCCTGTTTAACGGGCTGTTGCACACACCCGGTTTCGACCGGCTGGATTTTGGCGCCCTCAAGCTGAGCCTGTCCGGCGGCATGGCGTTGCAGCGGGCGGTGGCGGAAAACTGGCGGCGGGTCACCGGGACGCCGCTGATCGAGGGTTATGGCCTGACCGAAACCTCGCCGGCGGCCACCTTCAATCCACTGACCTTGCCCGAGTACAACGGCAGCATCGGCCTGCCGCTGTCCTCGACCGAACTGTCCATCCGCGACGATGAGGGCCGGGAACTGGCCATCGGCGAGGCGGGCGAGATCTGCATCCGTGGCCCGCAGGTGATGCGCGGTTACTGGAATCAGCCCGATGAAACCACCCAAGTCATGACCGACGACGGTTACCTGCGCACCGGCGACATCGGTTACGTGGACGAGCGCGGCTACACGCGGATCGTGGACCGCAAGAAGGACATGATTCTGGTGTCGGGCTTCAACGTCTATCCCAACGAAATCGAGGATGTGGTGGCGCTGCATCCGGGGGTGCTGGAGGTGGCGGCGGTCGGGGTGCCCGATGAGAAGACCGGCGAGGCGGTCAAAATCGTGGTGGTCAAGAAGGATCCGGCGCTGACCGCCGAGGCGCTGATCGAGCATTGCCGCCAGCACCTGACCGGCTACAAGGTGCCGCGCCAGGTCGAGTTCCGCACCGAGTTGCCCAAGACCAACGTCGGCAAGATCCTGCGGCGGTTGCTGCGCGGGTCGTGAGCACCGGTTGGTGGGAGAGTTACCCTTCCTGTAAGTTTTCCCGTGATCCGAACTACGGGGCCGGGCGAGCAAAGTGTGCATCACTCAGCAAGGTCAATGAGTTAAATTATGGTCGACGATCTGGCCCGTACCACGAGCCAGCGCCATCACAGGAAAATTTACAGGGCGTCAACCTTCGATTGACGGATAGAATTTCCGCAGCTCCTACCGTGCGACGGCCAGGATGAAGACCGCGGATCAGCGCGGTTCCCCGTCGCCACGGTCATCCGGGCGGGCGCCCCGCAGCAGGTTCAGTCCGCTCTCCACCAGCGACGAGCCAGTGCGGACAACCTGCCTGGCGGTGCGGTCCAATAGTTCGCTAGTAGCCAGCGCCGTGATGGCGTCGGCGAATCCCTTGCGCACCTCCTCCCGAAACGCCGGCAGACTATCGGCCGCCGCGTCCCGAAACCCCGCCGTCAGCTCATTACGAACTCGCGGCAGCGACTCGGCCACCGCATCCTCCACGCCGCCACGTACCTGCGCGCGCAGCGACTCCAGCAGTTCCTGACCAGCCGCGCCCGCGCCTACCTTCACCCGGGCTTCCAGCAATTCGGCAAAATCCACCAGCCGGGCCTCCAGCCGCGGCCGCACCCAGTGATCGAACACCACCAGTCCCAACACCAGCGTACACAGGCTCGACGCCAGCGCCGCGAAGATAATCAGAACCAACTCTTGCGCACTAATCATCGGTCGTTTCCCCTGTTAAATTTGGCCAAAATTTGTCTGGACAATGGGGTCCACCTCAGACATCTGTTCTGACAAAGTAGAACTATAATTCAAGACTGCTATCATCGAAGTACAGGAGCCAGAACAACATGAATTACTTCGTTACCGGCGCTTCCGGCTTCATCGGCCGCCGTCTCGTCGAAAAGTTGCTGCAACGCCCCGACGCCACGGTTTACTATCTGATTCTGGAACGCGAACTGCCGATGGTGGAAACCTTGCGCCAGCGCTGGAAAGCCGGCGCCGACCGCACGGTGCCGATTATCGGCGACCTGACCCAGCCGCGGCTGGGCGTGTCGGACACCGACCTCGGCCAGCTCAAGGGCACTATCCAGCACCTGTTCCATCTGGCGGCGATCTACGATCTCAAGGCCAGCGCCGAGATTCAGGAAAAGGTCAACGTCCAGGGCACCCGCAATGTGGTCGCCTTCGCCGAGGCCATCGAGGTCGGCTGTTTCCACCTGACCAGTTCCATCGCCGCCGCCGGCCTGTACGAAGGCGTGTTCCGCGAGGACATGTTCGAGGAAGCCGAGGAACTCGATCATCCCTACTACCGCACCAAGCATGAATCGGAAGGCATCGTCCGCCGCGAGTGCTCGCGCCCCTGGCGCATCTACCGGCCAGGCATCGTGGTCGGCGATTCGCGCACCGGCGAGATGGACAAGATCGACGGACCTTACTACTTCTTCAAACTCATCCAGAAATTGCGCAATATGCTGCCGCCATGGGTGCCGGTGGTCGGCATCGAGGGCGGCCGGCAGAATCTGGTGCCAGTCAATTTCATCGTGGATGCGATGGAACACATTGCCCACCAGCCCAGCCTGGACGGCCAGTGCTTCCACCTGGTGGACCCCAACCCGCACCGGGTCGGCGACATTCTCAACCTGTTCGCCCACGCCGCCCACGCGCCGGAAATGAGCCTGCGGGTCAACGCCCTGATGTTCGCCTTCGTGCCGCAGATCATCAAGACCGGGCTGGCGCATTTCAAGCCGGCGCAGCGGATGCGGGACCAGATCCTCAAGGATCTCGGCATGCCGCCCGACGTGATGCGCTTCGTCAACTACCCCACTCGCTTCGACTGCCGCGAGACGCTCAAGGCGCTGAAGGGCACCGACATCGCGGTGCCGCCGCTGGAAACCTACGCCTCGAAGTTGTGGGACTACTGGGAGCGCAACCTCGATCCCGATCTGTTTATCGACCGCAGCCTGAGCGGCGCGGTCAAGGGCAAGGTGGTGCTGATCACCGGCGCCTCGGCCGGTATCGGCAAGGCCACCGCCATCAAGATCGCCGAAGCCGGCGCCAAGACTCTCATCGTCGCCCGCACCGAGGAAAAACTGCTGGAGACCCAGCAGGAAATCGAGGCGCGCGGCGGTACGGCCTTTATCTATACCGCCGACATCGCCGACATCGCCTCCTGCGACGCGTTGGTGCAACGGGTGCTGGACGAACATGGCGGGGCGGACATTCTGATCAACAACGCCGGGCGTTCGATCCGCCGCGCCATCGAGAACTCGCTGGACCGCTTCCACGACTACGAGCGCACCATGCAGCTCAATTACTTCGGCGCGCTGCGGCTGATCATGGGCTTCATTCCCAGCATGCTGGCCAAGAAGCGCGGTCACGTCATCAATATTTCCTCAATTGGCGT
Source organism: Candidatus Contendibacter sp. (assembly GCA_049290615.1). Classification (GTDB taxonomy): domain Bacteria; phylum Pseudomonadota; class Gammaproteobacteria; order Competibacterales; family Competibacteraceae; genus Contendibacter. The sequence continues at coordinate 10,471 of JBATNZ010000266.1, read as the reverse complement.
ACTCAGCAACGCACCGCGCTTTTCAGCCTATGTGTCCTCCAAGGCGGCGCTGGACGCATTCTCGCGCTGCGCGGTCGCCGAATTTTCCGACAGCGGCATCGAATTTACCACCATCAACATGCCGCTGGTCCGCACCGAAATGATCGCGCCCACCAAGATCTACCAGCATATCCCCACGCTCAGCCCGGAAGAGGCGGCCGATATGATCGTGCAGGGTATCATTTACAAGCCGGAGCGCATTGCCACCCGGGTCGGGATTTTCGCCCAGGTGCTGCACGCCGTGGCGCCCAAGCTGTACGCTGTTATCATGAACACCGCGTTCCGGTTGTTCCCCGAATCCACCGCGGCCAAGGGACAAGCGGCCGATGCCCAGGAACCCTCGCTGGAGCAGATTTCCTTTGCCCAGTTCACCCGGGGCATCTATTGGTAATGCCCAGAAACTGGCCCTATCCGTGAGGGTGTGGCGGGGCGCTTTTCGCAACTGGCCAGCCAAGGACTGGGGAAAGCGCCCCGCGCCGCCACTCTTCAGGGCCACACCCAGGCTCCGGCCTGTCCGCGCGCCGCGGCCTGAGAGTCTTGACAATAATCCTTGCCAACCACCCGCGAGAATAGAACGATGAAACTGAAAATCGGCGATCCGGCCCCCACCTTCATCGCCACCGCCACCAATGGCGGCGTCGTCAAGCTATCCGATTATCTCGGCAAGAAGTTGGTGCTGTATTTCTATCCGATGGACGACACCCCGGGTTGCACCAAGCAGGCCTGCTCCCTGCGCGACCATAACCGGGAAATTCAGGACAAGGGCGCGGCCGTACTCGGCGTCTCCACCCAAAATGTCGAATCCCACCAGCGCTTCACCGCCAAGTACCAGCTCAATTTTCCGCTGGTGGCCGATACCGACGGCGCCATCGGCAAAGCCTACGGCGCTATCGGCAGCGGCGGCATCGTCGGCGCGGCCATCAGCCTGCTGGGCATGGCCAACCGCGTTACCTTCCTCATCGACGAAAACGGCCACATCGCCCATATCATTGACAAACCCGATTGCGCCAACCATGCCGAGGAAGTACTTGGCCTGTTGTAAGCATCCCCCCGCCCGACCGTTGGAGACGCTGGCATGACTGCTCACGCATCGAGCCGAACTTACCCCTGGGATCGGGGCGCCGCCACCGAGTTGGGCGCCCGCCATGAACAACAGGACCGCTGGGGCCTCTTCCAGTCGCCCGACCAGCATGGGCTATTGGCCATCCTGGCTGACGGGATGGGCGGCCATCTCGACGGCGCGCTGGGCGCGCAAATCGTGGTCGACGAAGCCAAAAAATTTGTCCAGACCCCAGCGGCATTGTCGGGGACTGACCCGCTCGCCGCGCTCGAGCAGTTGTGCCAGCGGATGCACGACGCCATCAACAGCCAGTCGGAAACCGCCCGCAGCACCGTGATCATGGTCTGGCTCAAAGGCGACCAGGCGCACTGGCTGAACATCGGCGACAGCCGGCTCTACCACTTCCGCGACGGACAACGCCTGATGCGCACCCGCGATCACTCGGCCGTGCAACTGCTGATGGATTTGGGCGAAATCGACGAATCCGAGATGGCGACCCATCCCGCGCAAAACCGGCTGTACCGTTGTCTGGGCGGCGATAGTTCGCCCAAACCCGACCTGGGCCAGCTCGCGATCCAGCCCGGCGACCTGCTGGCGCTGTGTTCGGATGGCGTCTGGGAGCATATTCCCGAGGCCGAAATCTGGGATGCCACGTCCGCCAGTGGCCCCGCCGCCGCCGCCCGGATCCTGACCGAACAGGCCGTGCAACGCGGCGGCGCGGTAGCCGACAACGCCACCCTGATCCTGTTGCGCGCGGATCCCGCCACGGATCGCCAGACGCCTTGGCTGCGACGGCTATCGGCAGGTTTCGCGTCGCTGCTGAATGGTAATCGCCGCTAGCGTCACCCAGAGTTCGTCACCGCTATGTCCGGCCCGCGTTCGCGTCCACCCACCGTAAGGGAAGCTCGATGACCGAAGAAACCAACGCGCTACCCATGGGCTACAACCTGCATCGCTACCAGATCGAGGGGGTGCTGGGAGCCGGTGGTTTCGGCATTACCTACAAGGCGATCCACGAGGCGCTCGAGAACGAAGTCGCCATCAAGGAGTATTTTCCCGCCGAGTGGGCCTACCGCGACCACAACGGCATCACGGTCCGCGCCAACGCCCAAGGCCAGATTCCGGCCCGGGAAACCGAACCGCCCTGCTACGAATGGGGCCTGCAACGATTTCTGGACGAGGCCAAAATCCTGGTGCAGGTGAACCATCCCGGCGTGGTACGGGTGCGGGACTACTTTACCGCCAATGGCACCGCATACATCGTGATGGAATACGAGGAGGGCGAATCGCTCAGCGCCACCTTGCAGCGGGGCGGCATTCTGCCCGAACCGGAACTGCGCCGGATCCTGGGCGACGTGATGCCGGCGCTGGAAGCCGTCCATGCCCAAGGCTATCTGCACCGCGATATCAAACCCAGCAATCTCTACATTCGCGCCAGCAGCGGTCGAGTCATCCTGATCGACTTTGGCGCCGCTCGCCAAGCCTTGGGACGGCGCACCCGCAGCGTCACCAGCGTGGTCACGCCTGGCTATTCCCCGATCGAGCAGTACGTCACGGTCGGCGAGGACTACGGCCCCTGGACCGATATTTACGCTATCGGCGCGGTGCTGTATCGCTGCATCACCGGGACGCCGCCGATCGAAGCGCCAGGACGGGTGCTCAAGGACCCGGTGCAACCCACCATTGAGGTCGGCGCCGGGCTGTACTCGCGCGGGTTGTTGCGCCTGGTCGATCAGGCCATCGCCGTTCGGCCCGAAGAGCGCTTCCAGACCGTGGCCGCGATGCGAGAAGCCCTGGAAGCCACTGACCAGGCCGACAATCGCGCCGATTTCTCTCAGGTTCCGCCCCTCAATCTCACTCTCCTGGATCAGGCATCGAAGCCCTCATTAGGCATCGCCTGGCCCGAGGGCGACGCTCAACACCCACCAGCGCCGCGCTCCCCCAAGGAACAACAGGGCGTCCCGTCGCATCCTTCCCAGCGCATCCGTGACGGATTTCCCGCCCCGGGCGCAAGCCAGCCTAAACGAGCGTCTAACGCCCACGAACCATCGTATGGCTCGCTCCAGCCGGCTGGCGCCGCACCGCGCTCCACCCCGCTTCAGTTCGAGGATGCTGACGACTCCCTGCCGCTCCTGGAAAACATCTGGGAACATCTGGACGAATTCGCGCCAAAGCCAGCGCCCGCCCCGGAAAAAGCCGCGCCCGCCGCCGAAATATCATCCATCATGCCAGAATCGTCGGAACCCCTGCTCAAACGCTCGCCTCACTCGGCGCTCGAGCATCTGAAGAAGGTTTCCACGGTTAGGCGCGACAGCACGCTGAGCGTTCGCCCCACGCTGGCGCCATCCCAGCCGTCTTCCCGTTCGACGCCAAACATCGAGGCTTGGGCCAAGTCGGACGCCGCCGAATCTCCGCGCGTCAAATGGCCGAGCATCCTGGTTACGGTCTTCGCGGTTTCAGGCTTGTCGGGCGCCGGCCTGCTCGCCTATCAGTACTACGATGCCCTGCAGGAGCAACACCAGCGGGAAGCGGCGGCGTTGCAACAACGCCAGCAGGCGGAGGAAGCGCGCCTGACCCAGGAAGCGGCCAACAACCGCGAGGCGGAAATGGCCCGCTACATCGAACAGGCCCGTAGCGCCATCACCGCCAAAGACTGGACGCTGGCCGCCGCCTATCTGGAACGGGCGGCGGCTCTTAACCCCAAACACCCGGCGTTGGCCGCCGCCCGCACTGAACTGGCCACCGCCGAACAACCCAATGCCACGTTAAAGACCCAAACCGAGAGCGCCACCGGACTTGAACTGAGCTGGATTGAAGGGGGTTGTTTCACCATGGGCAGCCCCGCCACCGAGCGGGATCGCGGCCGCGACGAAGCCGCTCATCAAGTCTGCGTCAAGGGATTCTGGATGGGCAAGACCGAGATCAGCAACGGTCAATTCCGCCGCTTCAGGTCTACCCATGACAGCGGTTCCCTTCAGGAACGTTCCCTGAACCAGGATACCCAGCCCGCCGTCAATCTGAAATGGGACGATGCGAAAGCCTTCACCGAGTGGCTCTCCTGGGAAGCGGGTTCCGGCAAGCGCTTCCGGCTGCCGACCGAAGCCGAGTGGGAATACGCCACCCGGGCCGGCGCAACGACCCGGTATCCATGGGGCAATGACATCGACCCTCGTTATGCCAACTTCTCCGACCGCAACGATCCGACCGGCGCCTCCATCGGCAACCTGGACGACGGCCACGCGGTCACCGCGCCTGTTGGAAGCTATCCGCCCAATGCCCTGGGCCTGCACGACATGGCCGGCAATGTCTGGGAATGGACCTGCTCGGACTACAATCCGAACTACGGTGGCGACGAACAGCGGTGCTCGACCTTGCGACCCAACGAAGGTCAACGGGTCGTCCGGGGTGGCTCCTGGAACAACGGCGCTGGTGAACTGCGCCTAGCCAAGCGCCTGTCCCGCAAGCCCGATCACCGCGACGCGACGACCGGGTTCCGGGTCATCATGGAAGAGTCTGGGGCCACTCCCTAAAAGGCCGTATGAAAACAACTCCTTGGAAATAAAAACCTTGTTGATTATAAAGACAAATATTTTATACTCTGAAAAAATATTTTAATTTCAATTAGTTACTTTGGAAAGTCCGACAGGCTGCTAGGTACCCAGATACGCCTCCCTGACCCGGTGATCGCCCAGCAACTCCCGCCCGGCGCCGGACAGAATGACCGAGCCGGTTTCCAGCACATAGGCGCGCGACGCAATCCGCAAGGCCATATTAGCGTTCTGTTCCACCAACAAAATGGTTGTGCCGGACCTGTTGATATCCTCGATCACCCGGAAAATTTCCTGAACCAGACGCGGCGATAAGCCCATGGACGGCTCATCCAGCAACAACAACCGACCCCGACTCATCAGGGCGCGGGCCACCGCCAACATCTGCTGTTCGCCGCCGGACAGGGTGCCGCCCGGTTGATGTTGGCGCTCCTTGAGGCGCGGAAACAGAGCGAACATCCGGTCGTAATCCGCCGTAATCTCGCCTTTGTCCGCGCGCTGCCAAGTCGCGAGTTGCAAATTCTCCCGCACGGTCAGATTGCCGAAGATGCCCCGACCTTCCGGCACATGGGCAATGCCTCGTTTGACGATTTGATGCGCCGCAACCCGCTGTAAATCCTGTCCCTCGAACACCACCGCACCGCTGTAGGGTATCAGGCCGGAAACCGCCCGCAGGATCGACGTCTTGCCCGCGCCATTCGCGCCGATCAGGGTGACGATTTCGCCCTTCAGCACCGTGAAAGACACCCCATGCAGCGCCCGGATGCCATCGTAATGAACCGCCAGATCGCGTACTTCCAGTTGCAGATCGTCAAGACTATCCGCTGCGTCGCTCATCCGACCGGTCCCTCGCCCAAGTAAGCCTCCAACACCTTGGGATGATTCTGGATCACCTCTGGCGGCCCCTCGACCAGAGTTTCGCCGAAATCCAGCACCGTGATCCGCTCGCAGATGCCCATCACCAGTTTCATCTGGTGTTCGATCAGCAAAATGGTCAGTTTGAACTCGGTGCGAATCCACTGGATAAATTCCATCAGCAGATCAATCTCGTTGGGATTCATTCCCGCCGCCGGCTCGTCCAGCAGCAACAGTTCCGGCCCAATCGCCAGCGCCCGGGCAATTTCCAACCGCCGCTGCAACCCGTAGGGCAGATTCTTGGCGGTCTCGCCGGCCAGATGCTCCAGCTTGAAAATCGCCAGCAGTCGCTGCGAATTTTCGATGATGCGCTGCTCCTCGCGGCGATAACGCCCGATATGCAGCAGCGCCTCCAGCGGACTGTAGTTCGCCTGGGCGTAGTGGGCGATGCGCACGTTGTCCAGCACCGACAGATCGCGAAACAGCCGGATGTTCTGGAAGGTGCGCCCGACCCGCAGCGCGGTGATCTGGTGCGGCGTCTTGCCCACCAGTTCGGTATTCCGAAGCCGGATGCTGCCTTCGCTGGCGCGATAGACCCCGGTGATCAAGTTGAAGATCGTGGTTTTTCCCGCGCCATTGGGGCCGATGATGCCCATCAGATCGCCGTAATGGAGTTGCAGATTGAAGTCGGAGACCGCGCATAGCCCGCCGAAATAATGCTTGACCTTAACGGCCGTCAGCAGCGTCATGGCTTCCCCCGGATGGTTTAAGGCAATGGTGGGCTTCTATATCGCGCTTGGGCACGAACCAGCGAAACTCGCGCAAGCCCATGATCCCACGCGGCCAGTACAGCATCACCAACACCAGCAGCAGCGGCATGATCACCATCCGCCAGACGCCCAAGTGCTGGATAAAATGTGCGTTCAGCGGATCAAAGACCACAGCCGGCAACCAGGCCAGCATCGCCGCCACCGTGGATGGCCGCAACAGTTCGAGCAGCACGGTATACGCGGTTGCGCCCAGGATAGAGCCGCCGATGGAGGCAATGCCACCCAGATAGACCATGATCAGCACATCGGTGGTCTTGATGATGTCGAATACCCGCGGGCTGATGAACTGCAACAGATGCGCAAATAATCCTCCGGCGATGCCGGCGAAAAAGGACGACACCATGAACGCCAGAAACTTCACCCGGCGGGTATTGACGCTCATCAAATCACTGGCAATCTCATCTTCGCGAATAGACAGCACGCCGCGCCCGTATTTGGAATAGACGAAATTACGAACTACCCAGACCGTAACCACTACCCAGAAAAATACCCAGGGCAGCGTAGTCAACTTCTTGATGCCCGGAATGCCACGCGGGCCGCCGATATAGTCAATGTTTTCAATTACCGACTTGACAATCATCAGAAACGCCAGCGTGATGATCGCCAAATAGTCGCCACGCACCTTGAATGACGGGATGGCGACTATCAGTCCCAGAAAAGCCGCTACCAATCCGCCGATCAGCACTGCCAATGGAAATAGCCACGGATATGCGGCTATCGGCAGCACCTTCTGCGTCAGCAATGCAGCGGTGTAAGCACCCACCGCCATGAAACCCGCGTGGGCCAGGGAAAACTCACCCATGTAACCGTTCACCAGGTTCAGGCTGACGGTCAGGATGATGTTGATCCCGACGTACATCATCACCAACTGCACATATTTATTAAGCAGGTTGTATTCAGGAATGGCGAAAGCGAGGACGAAGCCAATGATTAGCAATACCACCATCAACCAGCGTTGCGCGATAAACCACTCCCAACCGCTTCTCAGCAGGGCGCTCATACTTTTTGCGCCCTTGGCTTGCCCAGAATGCCGTAGGGCCGAATCACGATCAGCAACAGCAACAGGGAGAAGGCCACGAAATCCCGGTAGGTGGACGGGAAGAAAGCCGTCACCATGATCTCCACCCCGCCCAGGATAAAGGCGCCGATCATCGCGCCGCGAATATTACCGATACCGCCAACCACGGCGGAGATAAACGCTTTCCAGCCCACCATGATCCCCATATAGGGATCAATGACCGGATAGGCAAGCGCGTACATGGTGCCCGCCGCGCCCGCCAATCCGGCGCCAATGGCAAAAGTAACCGAGATGATCAAATCCACCGGTACGCCCATCAACGGCACAAAGGTTTTATCCCAGGAAATAGCCCGCATCGCCATGCCAACCGGGGTTCGATGCACGACGTAATCCAGCACGAACATCAAGCCCAGCGACAGACAGATGATGATGATCTGCAAGGACGACAGCGAGACGCCGCCCAGATTCCAGGTGACATTGTCCAGCAGAGGGGGAATGTGCTTGGGATAGGGCGCCAGCGCCAGGGTAAAGTTTTCCAGAAACAAACCCAGCCCCAGCGCGGTGATAATGGCGGACACCCGGGGCGCATTACGCAGTGGCTTGTACGCCAGCCGTTCCAGCAGTACACCCAACAGCGCGGCGCCCACCATGGTTAGCAGCAGCGTCGGCAAAAAGGGCAGGCCCAAATACACAGCGGCGATGAAACAGAAGAAAGCCCCCACCATGAATACATCGCCGTGGGCGAAGTTGATCATGGTCAGAATACCGTAGACCATGGTGTAGCCCAAGGCAATGAGGGCGTAAATGCTGCCCAGTTGCAGAGCGTTCAAGGTCTGTTGAAGCCAGTAGACGATCCCTTCGCTCAAGGTTGTGACCCGTGATGGTGCCGGTTATAAAGAAGGGCGACCCGGCGGGCCGCCCTCGCGTTGTGCAAAACCATAATCCCTCACCCCCAACCCCTCTCCCGGAGGGAGAGGGGAGTTTTCGCACAGGTTTTCAATCAAGGATTAGCGTTAGTGAAGTAAGTGAACTTGCCGTCCTTGATTTGCAGGATCACGGCGCTCTTGATTGGATCGCGCGAATCGGCCTGGAACTTCATGTCGCCGGTGACCCCCTTGTAACTTGGCAGCGTGGACAGCGCGGCGCGGATCGATTCACGGTCAGCCTTACCGGCGTTTTTGATCGAGTTGAATAGCAGGCCAAAGGCATCATAGGTCAACGCGGCCACATCGTCCGGCGCCACCCCGTAGGTCTTCTTGTAGTCCTCGATGAACTTCTTGGCGACCGGCGCGGCATTGTCAGCGGCGTAATGGGTGCTGAAATAGTAGCCATTCAGATCGGCGCCGCCCAAAGTCAACAGCTCGTTGCTACCCCACGAATCGCTGCCGATGAAGGGAACGGTGATACCCAACCGCTTGGCCTGCTGCACTTGCAGCGGCACTTCGCTGTAGTAGTTCGGCAGGAAGATCACGTCGGGCTTGGCGGCGTTGATCTTGGTCAATTGCGCCGAGAAATCCTTGTCGTTGGTGGTATAGGTCTCGAAGGCGACGATCTTGCCACCAAGCTTCTCGTAGTTCTCCTTAAAGACTTCGGCGATGCCCTTGTTGTAATCAGAGGCCACGTCATAGAGCACCGCGGCCTTCTTGGCCTTCAGTTTCTCCAGAGCGAACTTGGCCAGCACGCCACCCTGGAAAGGGTCGATGAAGCAGGCCCGAAATACGTATTTCTTGGGCTTGTTGGTGTTGGTGTCCAGCGTGGTCTTGGGATTGGTGGACCAGGGCGTGATCAGCACTGTCTCGGAACTCTCGGCGATTTCCGAGGCGGGAATGGCGTAACGGCTGGCGTTGGGACCGACGATAGCGGCTACTTCGTCCTGAGTAATCAGCTTCTGGGCGGCGGCGGCGGACTGATCGGCCTTACCGGCGTTATCTTCCACCACCAAAGCTACCTTCATTTTTTCCTTGCCGACTTGCAAACCACCAGCGGCGTTGATCTCCTTGACCGCCATCTCGGCGGCGTTCCGGCAGGACGCGCCCACGGCGGGCATATCGCCGGTCAACTCGGCGATGACACCCAGCTTGATGGTCTTCTCGGCGCCCCAAGCGGTGACGCCCAGGGAGACCAGCACGGAAAACAACAACAGGGACAATGCTTTTCTCATCGATTTTCCTTCCTGTAAATTGGATCGTCTTAATAAAATTGAAGCGAGGTGAAGCGGGGCAGGATCCTTGGTGCGGGTCTCATCCGCTCGAGATGATTATAGCGTTGCCGTCATCTTTTGCGCGGTCGTTTACAGCGAGCCCTTCGCTTCCCACGCCGGCGCGATAATCTGCTCGGAACGCTTGCGGCAAATATCCTCCAGTTCCTTGAGGATGGTTTCCACGCTGATCAGCTTGTCGAGAATGTTGCGGATGTCGCGCAAGGTAAAAATCACGTCCACGTCCATTTCCAGAGATTTCTCCCGCTCGTTCCGCTCCGCCCGCTCGATAGCTGCCTGAATGCTCTCCGCCGAGTCTACCTCGGTACCGAGCAAGCGAATGAATACTCGCAGCTTTCGCCATTGTTGGATGATCCATTGATTATACATATATAGCAATTCATAACCATCCTCGACCGAGTAAGCCTTGTAGCGGAACTTGAGTTTGATATCATCGAAACTACTGTGCCGGAGCACCCGGCCTTCCTTCCAGTCGTCTATCGTCTGCCTGAATTCAATCGGCAGGAAATCCACCCCGGCCTGAATCCGGTTCTTGATATACTCCAATTCCTGGATTTCCTTTGCTACCGCCTCGGCGTGCAAGCGCACCTGTTCGTGAATAGCTTCGGTTCGGGTATAGGTCTGTTTCAGCGATGGTTTACCGGGGGTGGCGGGGGTGGCGTGAGTGGAGGGAGCGGCAGCCAGCCGGCGGCCTTCCTGTTCCGCCTCGACCCATTCGGTGATGGCTTCATCGACGGCGCGCATCCGGGACTCGGCCTCCTCGGCTTCCCGTCGCTCCACCGCCGTTTGGCGCAGTTGCACCCGCTCGGCCTCGGCCTGTTCGGCCGCCGCCCACTCGATGATGGTCTGCTCGACGTCCGCCTTGTCCTTGGCCGCGCGCTCCAGCATCGCCTGTTCCAGCGT
>JBATNZ010000265.1:0-12161 GCA_049290615.1 Candidatus Contendibacter sp. | reverse complement strand
CGGGCGTGGCCTACGCTGGCCTTTGGCGCTATTTCCGGTTCATCGGGCAAAAACTCGACGGTTAGGTCCATCCCATGGCGTCCCCGCGATTCCGTTCCCTGTGGATTTCCGATGTCCATCTCGGCTTTAAGGAATGCAAGGCCGAGTTTCTGCTGAATTTTCTGCAACAGTGCGAATGCGAACGGCTGTACCTGGTGGGCGATCTGATCGACTTCTGGAGCCTGCGCAAGGCTTGCCGGAGACACCGCCGGTTCCGGGATGGGCGACGGGGTGAGACCGCGTGACCAAACCCCCGTTTGCCGTCTGTATCAGGCTGGCAACCGGGAGTCTTCTCGACGATGACCGGGCGAATTCAGCCCACAGCCGCCCCCACGAAAATTTTTCCCTCCCCCGCATCCAAACCTCAACTCCCCGCGTAAGCAATCGTGTCGCTCGGCTAATTCCGACTCCGACGCTCAACTTTCAATCGCTATCTATAGGAATTTTCCCATGAGCAAGACCGCAGCCACCCCGTTTGCCCTGGCCGCCGCCGTCGCCGGCGCGTTGAGCCTGATCGCCAGCCCGGTCTTCGCCGCCGAAGACGGCAAGGAAAAGTGCTACGGCATCGCCAAGGCCGGCGAGAACGATTGCGCCAACAAGGCCGGCACCCATTCCTGCGCCGGCCACTCGACCGCCAACTACGACGGTCAGGAATGGAAATCGGTCGCCAAGGGCGCCTGCGAGAAGATGGGCGGCAAACTGGAGGCGTTCCAAGGTCAAGGCAAGCCCGCCAAGAGCTAACGCCGTGACCCCTGCCCGCCGCCGCGCTGCCCTGCCCGCCCAGGCGGGCATCGGTCTGCGCCATTCCCACCTGCCGGACTTTCTGGCCGCGCCCCAACCGGCGGCGTGGCTGGAAGTTCACAGCGAAAACTATCTCGCCCCCGGCGGCCCCCGCATCGCCGCGCTGGAACAGGTGCGCGGCGACTATCCGCTCAGTTGCCACGGGGTCGGATTGTCGCTGGGATCGGCGGAGGGACTGGATCGGGCGCACCTGGCGCGGTTGCGGGCGCTGTACGACCGGTTGGAACCGGAACTGATCTCCGAGCATCTGGCTTGGTCCATCGCGCCGGACGGGACGTTTCTGGCCGATCTGCTGCCATTGCCCTACACCGCCGAAGCGCTGGCCATCGTCGCGGTCAATGTCAACCAGGCCCAAGAGGCGCTGGGCCGACGACTGCTGATCGAAAACCCGTCCACCTATTTACGCTTCCAGCCAGACGATTGGGACGAAGCCGGCTTTCTCGCCGAACTGGCGGATCGCACCGGCTGCGGCCTGCTGCTGGATGTCAACAACCTCTACGTTAGCGCCATGAACCATGGTGACGATCCGCTCGCGACCCTGGAACGATGGCCGCTGGCGGCGGTCGCGGAAATTCACATCGCCGGCCACGCCACCGTCGCGACAACCTGGGGCAAGCTGCTGATTGACGACCACGGCTCCCCGGTCGCCGAACCGGTGTGGGCGCTGCTGGCCGCCACCTTGGCGCGAACCGGCCCTCTGCCGGTGCTGGTGGAATGGGATACCAACATCCCGGAACTGCCGACGCTGCTGGCCGAGGCGGCACGGGCCGAGGCTTATCTGCGGGAGAGCGTCCATGCGGCTGGCTGAGCTGCAAACCCGGATGCGGCGGATGCTGCTGGACAACGGCGCCGACGCCGAGTTACCGGCATGGCTGGCCGACCCGCCGGAACAGCGCGAGCGCCGGTTGGCGGTACACCGCAACAATGTCCGCCACACCTTGTCGAGCGTGCTGGAAGCAGCGTTTCCGGTGGTTCAACAGCTTCTTGACGCCGAGGGTTTTACCGCCATCGCGATGCTCTTCATCGCCGAGCGGCCGCCGCGCCAACCCGCGTTGTACGACTATGGCGCGGCGTTCCCGGACTTCCTGGCGGAATTCCCACCGCTGGCGGAACTGGCGTGGCTGGCCGACGTAGCCCGGCTGGAATGGGCGCGTAACGAGGCCTTGTTCGCCGCCGACCGCGCGCCGCTGACGCCAGCCGAGTTGGCCGCCGTCCCCGCCGCCGACTTGCCCGGTCTGCGGTTGGCGCTGCATCCCTCGGCGCGGCGGCTGGAATCACCCTGGCCGATTCACGCCATCTGGGTGGCGCATCAACCCGACAGCGAGCCACTGGACCCGGTCGCTCTCGCCCAGGCGGAAACCGTACTGGTCTGGCGATGGGACGGCAGCGTCCGCCAGCGTTCCCTGACACCCGGCGAATCCGCCCTGCTAGCGGCGTTCGCGGCGGAATACCCGTTGGCCGAAGCCGTCGCGGCGGCGATGCGGCAAGACCGGACCTTTGAGCTGGCCCCGGCGCTGGCCTGGCTGCTGGCCAACGCCGTACTGATAGACCCACACTGAGGAGATTTCGGCAATGCCGCTTGCCAACTCGATACCCGCTCCCGGTCCCGCCCTGCTGGCGTGGTACTTCACCCTGGGCCGCCCGCTGGAACGGCTCGCGCCGCTGGCCGACCTGTTGCTGCGCCTGGCGGTATTCCGGGTGTTCTTCTGGTCGGGCCTGATCAAGCTCCACGACTGGTCCAGTACCTTGCTGCTGTTTGAGAGCGAGTACCACGTTCCGCTGCTACCGCCCGCCCTGGCGGCGACGCTGGCGACCGGCGCCGAGCTGGGTGCGTCCCTGCTGGTGCTGGCGGGCCTGGCGACCCGGCTGGCGGCGCTGCCGCTGCTGGGCATCACGCTGGTGATTCAATTCGTCCTCGGCGCGGCTGATCCCGCCTATAATCAATTGCAACATTACCTGTGGATGGCGCTGCTGCTAACCCTGATCGCGCGTGGTCCCGGCGCCTGGTCGTTGGACGCCTGGCTGGAGCGGCGGTCCAGCGTCTAGGCGAACGCCCGGTGCAACGATCATGAGTGCCGCCCGCGCCCTGCCCTTCGACCTTGACGGAGCGCCCGCCCAGGGATCTTCCCAACACCTGTCCGAGTCTCCGTCATGGCCTCCCCTGAGTCACTGGCCGATCTGCTGGCGCATTGCGCATTGCAAGACCGGCGTGCCTTCGAAAGCCTGTACCAGCAGGCGTCGCCGACGTTGTACGGTCTGCTGCTGAGACTAACCCGCGACCGGGATCTGGCCGCCGACCTGTTGCAGGAAGGGTTCGTCCGTATCTGGCAGCGAGCCGGCGACTATCGGCCACACCTCGGCCAACCGCTGACCTGGATGGGGACGATCCTGCGCCGGCTGGCCATCGACCGGCTGCGGCGCAATGATTATCGCCGGCGCGGAAAACTGGACGACGACGGCTGGGCGCGGGTGGTCGACGAGGGGCCGGGTCCCGAAGAGCGGCTGCATACCGATCACGGTGATGAGGCGCTGGCCCGTTGTCTGGACGCGCTGGACCCGGAACCGCGCCGCGCCGTGTTGCTGGCCTACTACGAAGGGTTGACTCACGATCGCATCGCCGAGCGCCTGGATCGCCCGCTGGGCACGGTTAAAGCCTGGGTGCGGCGCAGTCTGCACCGTCTAAAAACCTGTCTGGGGGAACCATGAACATTCAACACCCCCCGTTGCGCGATGCGCTGGCTGTTGAATACGTCCTGGGCACTCTGCGCGGCTCCGCCCGCCGGCGGTTTGAACGCCTGTCGCTGGCTCATCCGGCCCTGCAACGGGCGGTCGCCGACTGGGAACGCCGGCTGAACCGGCTGGCCGGCGCCAGCCCGCCCGTATCCCCGCCGCCGGAAATCTGGAACGGTATCGAACGCCGGCTGTTCCCACCCGCGCCGCGCCGCGTGCTTTGGGATAGCTTGCCATTCTGGCGCGGGTTGGCGCTGGCGGGTGTACTGGCGGCGGTGGTGGCTCTGGCGCCCTGGCTGGCGATTCCGCCGGAAGGAGAGATGCCGTTCGCCGCGATTCGCGGCAAGCAGCAGGAAGTATTGTGGACCGTGGCGCGCGCCGCCGACGGCCGGCTGCATGTCAGCAACCTGCGGGCGATGGCGATGCCGCCCGATCAACGCTGCCTGCTGTGGCTCAAGTCCGGCGATGATCCGCCAGTGATGCTGGGAACGCTGCCCGATGATGGCGGGATGCGCGCCCTGACCCTGCCGGCCAGCATGACGCGGCCGGTTCGGGGCGAATTGTGGGTGACCATGCAACCTCTGGCTCCCAACCCGCAACCCCCGGCTCAGCCCCTGTACCAGACGCGCTGGCAAACACTGTAAGCCGCCAAAACATTTAAAATTCAAAAATTTACATTCAAAAGACTGCCGCAACACGAAAGCGGATTCAGCGTCACTCCCCCGACTGCAACAGCGAACCCCGTTCCCGCGCCTGGTGGATGGCGGCCAGAAACAGGCCGATGCCGAGACCCAGATAACCGGCGTTCAGCAACAGGGCGTACAGCAGATAATCCAGCCGGAACACGTGCTCCAGCAACACCGCTCGCATCCCCTCGAACACATGGCTGGCCGGTAGCGCCCAAGACAGCGGTTGCAGCCAGCCGGGCAGCGTGGCGACGGGGTAGTAGATGCCGCAGAGCGGCGCCAGGGCGAAAATTGCCGCCCAGGCGATGCTTTCCGCACCCATGCCGTAGCGCAGCACCAGCGCCGAAACCATCAGACCGATGGCCCAACCCATGAGTAGGAGATTGAGGAAAAAGCCGACCAGCGGCGGCCCCAGCACGAACAGGTTGAAATCATAGAACGGAATAGCCAGCGCTACCGCAAAGCCGACACCGATCAGGGTGCGCGCCAGACTGACGGTCATCAGCGCCAGAATCAGTTCGATGGGTCGCAACGGGCTGATGAACAACTGCCCCAGATTGCGGGAATGCAGCTCCTCGAAGAATACCACCGACAGGCCGAGTTGACTGCGAAACAGGATGTCCCACAGCAGTACGCCGGCCAGCAGCAACCCCGCCGCCCGATTCAGCACGTCGCTATGGCCCGCCGCCAGATATTGGGTGATGAAACCCCACAGGATCATCTGCACGGTCGGCCAGTAGGCCAGTTCGATGACCCGGATCCAGGAACCGCGCAGCAGGTAGAGATACCGTAACGCCAGCGCGCCGATGCGTTGCGGGGAAATGGCGTTCATTCCACCACCTCGCCGCTCTGGATGCCACGGGCGATGTCGAGAAATACTTCTTCCATGTCCTTGCGGCCGTAACGGTGGATCAGCTCGCGCGGCGCGCCGGTGGCGACGATGCGGCCCGCCCGCAGCATGATTACCTGATCGCAGAGCCGCTCGACTTCGCTCATGTTGTGCGAGGCCAGCAGCAGCGTCGCCCCACTCCGGCGCTGATAATCGGTCAGAATGGAGCGCATCCGGTCGGCGGTGTCGGGATCGAGCGAGGCGGTCGGTTCGTCCAGCAGCAGGATTTCCGGCTCGTTCAACAGCGCCTTGGCCAAGGCCACGCGGGTTTTCTGGCCGGCGGACAGGCTACCGTAGGGGCGCTGGAAGAAGGCATCGATATCCAGAGTCCGGCCCAGAGTCGCCAGCCGGTCGCGAACATGGCGCACTCCGTACAGCCGAGCGTAGACGGTCAGGTTTTCCGCCACCGTCAGCCGCTGCGGCAGGTCCAGGTAGGGCGAGGAAAAATTCATGCGCGGCAGCACCCGCTGACGATGGCGCGGCACTTCCTCCCCGAGGATATGAATCCGGCCGCTGGTCGGCAATAGCAGCCCCAGCAGCATGGCGATGGTGGTGGTTTTGCCGGCGCCGTTACCGCCCAACAGCGCACAGGTGGCGCCCCGAACGACGCTGAAACTAATCCCGTCCACGGCGCATACCGGGCCGTAGTACTTGCATAAATCCTCGACCTCGATGACGGACGGTTCAGCCACGCGCCCGCTCCGGCGGTTCGAGCGCGATCAGCCACCCATCCCGTTCGATTACGGCAACGCGCTGCAAGGATTGCCGGGCACAGGGACCGGAAACGCAGTAACCATCCTCGATGCGGAACAACGCGCTGTGAATGCCGCACTGGATCAAGCTGCCGGTGTAGTCGAGGAACTGGTCGGGCTCCCATTCCATCGGCGCGCCGGTATGTGGGCAGCGGTTGCGGTAGGCGTAGACGCCATTCCGGGTACGGACCACCAGCAGATCGGCGTAACGGGTCTCCGGATCGAGCGCGAAACCCTTGCTCCGACCTTCGGGCAGCTCGTCCAGACGGCAGAGTATGTGTTCTTCAGCCATGCGTGGCCGTTGACCGAACCAAGCCCGGAATTTTGTCGGCAAGATTCCGGTTGGCAGTGGCTGGTGGTAAAGGGTTACCATCCTGCTTGAGAATGGCCAACCACTCCTCGACGATTTGACAAAGCTCCGTGTAGACCTGAGTTTCATCGTCACCATGACAGCAGGGGCCGATGATTCCCGGACACTGGCCGATGAAACACTGGTCCGCTTCGGACCACACAACAATTTTCAAGTAACGCGCGCTGTCTTTCATCGTTTCGCTTCCTGGATATTTTTCCGAACCTCTCGCTCTTGATAGGGTTTGGCGTCGTCGCCGGGCTGGCCCGAAACCGTCACGCGCATTCCTTTTGGATGCTCGAAGTTTCGGTGACTGCCTTTGCCGCCGCGATTGATGAACCCCGCATTTTCCAGCTTGCGAATCAAGTCATTGATTTTAGTTGGCATGAGTTATCAGTGATCGTCGGGGATGATGTTGATAACGGCTTAACAAACGTCCCGCGCCAGTCGCGGCAAATCGCCCGCCAATCCCATCGCCCGGCGGGCGATCAGGTTCTTGAGTGGTCCGGCGGCGTCGGTCAGGTTGAGGCCGACATTCCGCAACAGCCGCACCGGTGGCAACGAAGCGCCAAACAGCCGCTTGAAACCGTCCATCAACCCCAGCATCAATACATTGTCGCCTTTGCGCCAGCGTTCGTAGCGGCGCAGCACCTTGAGCGCGCCGAAATCGTGGCCGGCGGCGAGGGCGTCCAACACCACCTCGGCCAGCGTCGCCGCGTCCAGCAACCCCAGGTTCACGCCTTGTCCGGCCAGTGGATGGATGACGTGGGCAGCGTCGCCGATCAGCGCCAGACCGGGTTTAACGTAGGCGTGGGCGTGTTGCAACCGCAGCGGGAACGCCGCCCGCGGCCCGACCTCGACGATGGCGCCCAGCCGCCTGTCGAACGCCGCCGCCAGCGCCGCGCCAAAATCACCCTCATCCAGCGCCAGCAACACATCGGCCTGTTCCGGCGTGGTGGCCCAGACGATGGAGCAACGACCGTCGTGCAGCGGCAGGAACGCCAGCGGTCCGGTCGGCAGAAAGCGTTGCCAGGCGGTTTCCCGATGCGGTTCGGCGCCGCGCACGTTGGCGACTACCGCGTTCTGACCGTAGCCCCAACCGCCGGTCTCGATACCGGCCAGTTGCCGGACCTTGGACGATGCGCCGTCCGCGCCGACCAATAGCCGGGTGGTGAACTCCCGTCCGTCGTTCAACCGTACCCGCCAGAGATCTTTCTCCAGCGCTTGCGCGGTTTCCAGCGCCACCGGACAGAGCAGGTTGACCGCTGGCAGTTGCCGCGCCCGTTCCAGCAGGGCGAACTGAATCACCCGGTTTTCGATGATCCAGCCCAGCAGCGGTTCACCGAGAGCGGCGCTGTCGAAATGAATGTTCCCGAAGCCAGTCGCGTCCCACACCCGCATGTCGCGGAACGGGCTGACCCGCCAGGCGGTCATGCCGTCCCAGGCGCCCACCGCCGCGAAAATGCGCTGCGAGGCGCGGCTGATGGCGGACACCCGCGAATCCAGGTCTTCACCCGGCCGGACGCGCTCCAGCGGCGTCCCTTCGAGCAGGGCGATTTTCAAATCGGTATCGCCCAGCGCGCAGGCCAGCGCCGAACCAACCATGCCGCCGCCGGCGATGATGAGGTCGTAGTCGGTATGGGTCATGCCCAAATTTAAATCCTCCCGTCCGTCACGCCGTCAGCGCCAAGCCCCGCGCCAGTTTTGGCAAGCGCCCGTACAGGCCCATCGTCTGCCGGGCGAACAAGCGCTTGATCGGCAGGCAGAGATCAAAGGCCAGTAGACCCAGATTACGGGCGGCGCGCACCGGCCACAGCGGATTGGCAAACAGCCGATTCAGCGCGTCGGTAAAGGCCATGGTTTGGCGCTGATCCCAGCGCCGCCAGTCGGCGTAACGGTTCAACACCCGAAGCTCGCCAAAATCCTGACCGGTTCGTTTAGCGTCGGCGATCACTTCCGCCAGCGCCGCCACATCCCGGATGCCGAGATTGAAGCCTTGGCCGGCGATGGGATGCAGGGTGTGGGCGGCGTTGCCGATGATGGCCACCCGGGAGCGGGCGTGTTCGCGGGATTTCAACAGAAACAGCGGATAAGCCTGCCGGCGTCCGACTCGCAATAATGGCCCCAACCGGTCACCGAACCGTTCGCCTAGCAGGGCCAGAAAGTCGGCGTCGTCCAGCGCCATGACCGCGGCAACCTCGGCATCGTTCACCGTGCAAACCACCGCACAGCGGTTCTCGCTCATCGGCAGCAACGCCACCGGCCCATCGGCGGTGAACCGTTCGTAGGCCATATTTTCATGGGGCAGGGTCGGAGTGACGTTGGCGATCACCGCCTGCTGGTTGTAGTCCCAGCGCAGGGCGGCAATGCCGAGTTGTTCGCGCACCGGCGAGTGAGCGCCATCGGCGGCTACCAGTAGCCGGGCGCGCAGTTCGACCGTTTGGTCCTCGCCGCAACGAACGATGGCGCGGGCGGCGTCCGACTCGACGGTCACGGTTTCCAACCGCGCCGGGCACAGCAGATCAACGCCGCTCAGGGCCGACAATTTGGCCCGCAGCACCGCGCCGATCAACCGGGCCTCGGCGACGTAGCCGAGTGCCTCCACGCCTTCGTCGCGACAGTCGAGATGGGCGAAACCCAGACCACCGCGTTCGGAGATATGGATCTGGCGAATCGGCGTGGCGGTCGATTCCAGCGCGTCCCACAGGCCCAGGGTCTGGAAGATGCGCCGGGTACCCTGCGCCAGGGCCAGGGTACGGTCGTCGTAGCTGGGATGTTGGCTGACCGTTAGCGGCGCGGCCTCGACCAAACCGATGCGCAGCCCCAGACCGTCCAGCGCGCACGCCAGACTGGCGCCGACCAGGCCGCCGCCGACGATCAGCAGGTCGTAGTCCGCTTGAGTCATCTCCCCTCCCGCATCAGCGCCTCGATGTCGGCGATTTCCTTGGCCGCGGCCTCGGTCAACACCTCGCTGCCGTCGGAAGTGACCAGCACGTCGTCCTCGATGCGCACGCCGATCCGCTGCCAGCGTTCGTCCAGTTCGGTTTCGAGCTGGACTCCCAGCCGCGCCCAATGGGCATCCAGAATCTTGCCGCCGGAGGGAATGTACAGGCCAGGTTCGATGGTGGTGACCATGCCGGGTTCGAACACCCGCCAGTCGTCGCCGGTCTTGTAATCGCCCACGTCGTGAACGTCCATGCCCAGCCAGTGGCCAGTACGGTGCATATAGAATGGTTTGTACTGTTCTTTCTCGATCAGTTCGTCCACGGCGCCTTGCAGCAAGCCCAGGTCCACCAGCCCTTCGGTCAGGGTACGCACCGCCGCGTCGTGCGGTTCGTTGAAATGGCAGCCGGGCCTGACCTTGGCAATCGCGGCTTGCTGCGCGGCCAGCACCAGTTCGTAGATGGCGCGCTGCTCGCCGGAGAAGCGGCCGTTCACCGGGAAGCTGCGGGTGATATCGGAAGCGTAACCGTCCACTTCGGCGCCGGCGTCGATCAGTACGATGTCGCCGTCGCGCAGCGGGGCGTTGTTCTCGGTGTAGTGCAGGATGCAACTGTTGTCGCCGCCGCCGACGATGGACGGATAGGCCCAGCCCGCCCCGTTACGCAGGAAGGTATGGAAAATTTCCGCCTCGATCTCGTATTCCATCATGCCCGGCCGACAGGCGCGCATCGCCCGATGATGCGCCTCGGCGGCGATCCGGGCGGATTCGCGCATCACCGCGATTTCCTCCGGCTCCTTGCGCAGGCGCATGGCGTGCAGCAGATGCTCCAGCGCGACGAACATCACCGGCGCCCGTACCCCGGTGCGGGCCTTGCCGCGCACCTGGTTGATCCAGTCCATGACCTGCCGGTCGAAGGCCGGGTTGTAACCGATGGCGTAGAACACCCGCTCGCGATTTTCCAACAGCGGCGGCAATAGTTTGTCGATCTCGGCAATCGGATGGGCGTTGTCCACTCCGTAACGATCCATCGCGCCTTGCGGTCCAGCCCGGCGGCCATGCCAGGTTTCCATCCGCGGGTCGCGCTCGCGGCAGAACAGCAGAAATTCCTGCTCGCCACCGGGCGCGAGCACGGCGATGGCTTCCGGTTCCGGAAAGCCGGTCAGATAGTAGAAGTCGCTGTCCTGGCGAAACGGATAATGGACATCGCGGTTGCGGGGCATGGACGGCGCGGCGGGCAACAGGGCGATGGAACCCGGTCCCATGCGCTCCAGCAGGGCACGGCGGCGGCGGGCGAACACGGCGGAAGGAATGGCGCGGGCGATCATCGGCGGGTTCCCGTTCAGTGCAGGCGGCGAGAGGCGGCGGAGTGACGCAGATCTTCCAGGATCATCAACAGCCCAACCCGCAGGTATTCGACCACTTCGGCGTAGGCGGTTTCATCGGCTTCGCTGGCCTCGTCGGTCTCGAAGCCGACTTGGGCGATCTCCGTCGCGTCGCGCAGGAATTCCCGGCTTTCCTCGGAGAGTGCGCCACGCTGGTCCATCTGGCCCAGCCCCAGTCCGTACAGCAAGCCTTGGCACCAGGCGCCGAGCGCGTCGGTCCGCTGGCGCAAGGGCGCGTCGTCGTCGGGCAGCAGCGGGGTCACGGATCCCTCGGGCGCGTTCAGTTGAGCGGCGCCGAACTCAAGCAGCTTGGCCAGCAACTCGCGAACCGGATCGGCCAGTTCCGCGCCCTCGGCCAATTCCTCGCGCGCCAAGGCGAGCCAGCGATCGCTGTCGATAGTGGGATCGGCGCAGAGGAGACCGCACAGCAGGCCATGCAGTTCCGCTGGATCGAGCGGGTCGAGCAGGCGGGTCAGGCGTTCGAACAGGGGCAAATGGGTGGCGGACATGCGATGAACTCCGGCGCCTGGGGTGGCGCAACGCTCGATTATCGTAACATTCCGTGTCCTGACTCTGAAATTGTGGTTGAAACCGCCGGTTGAAATTGACCGGGTCGGAAGCGCCGCCTTATAGTAGCCGTTATGGAAAATAATAATTTTGATGAAAGCGAACCGCTGGTTGAGATGGGCAACTTCGACGAGATGCCAGAGGCGGTCGAAACCGCCGAAACCAGCTTGGCTATTCTCGCCGAACGGGTGGATCGACTGGCGTGGTGGTGCGAGCGCCTGGCGCGGGAAAATCGGTCCCTGCGCGAGCGGATGAACGCGCTTCAGACCGAACGCGATGCGCTGCGCGAGAAAAACGAACAATCACGCGCGCGCATCGAAGCCATGATCGTGCGGCTGAAAGGGTTGGGGCAAAGCTCGTGAGTCAGGAAACCATCAGTGTGGCTGTGCATCTGGCCGGTTGCGACTACCGTTTCGCCTGTCTGCCCGCCGAGCGGGAGGAATTGCTGGAGGCGGCTCGTCATCTCGACCTGAAGATGCGGGAAATTCGCGAGCACCGCGACAAGTCCCTGACCTTGGAGGCCATCGCGATGATGGCCGCGCTGAACCTCAGTCACGAGTTGCTGCGACAGCAACGCCAAGTAGCCGAAACAGACGCCCTGCTTAACTACTGCATGCGGGATTTATTGCAAAAAGTTGACGCCGCCCTGAGTCAAGTCCCGTCAACGGAGTTATAATACGCACATAGGTTGATTTTAGTTCGGGCGCTCCCTGCGGTGTTCGAGTAGTGGGCTGGGTAACCCCTTGATCCTAGTTAACTGTACCCAGGGTGTGCGGTCGTCGGCGTAAGTGTGCATGTCCGCCTTGCCGCGGAAAGCCTGATACGCCGCTCTGTTCCCCCACTTGAACCTCCCGGTTCAAGGGTAACGGCCCAAAACGGCACAGGCGGAGAGCGCCCCCTCTTTGCAGCTCAGGCGACGCCACGGCGTCGCCTTTGTTTTGCCACTTCGCGACCTCGATGACCGACGACCCGCGCGAACTTCGCCAACGGCTGCGCGCCCTGCGCCGCGCCCTGTCCCCCGC
>JBATNZ010000264.1:0-4075 GCA_049290615.1 Candidatus Contendibacter sp. | reverse complement strand
TCCGAACCTTGACCAGTTACCTGTGCTTCAAGAGCTGGGGGGCCTTGATGACGTTCATGTTGCAAAGCTTCGAGCCAGCTCTTCCACAACCCGAAACCGGGTGAAATCGCCAAAATGAGAATTGCTGCACGCTACATGCCCGGCGGTCAGGCCGGGGACAGTGGATTTGTAGGCACGAATGCCTGTTGGCGATCAACGCCGGTTGTCCGTTCGGCGAAACCCCGCTACGCCGGCTAGCATCCAGAGATGAGCGCAACCTGTACAAGTGAAGGTTTTCGCCACGAAGGGGGATGAGGAGTTACGATTCAGCCGCGCAGCTCCCGGCGGCCGGCGAAGGCGTGCGCCAGCGTACCGCCGTCCACGTATTCCAGTTCGCCGCCCAGCGGTACGCCGTGAGCGATGCGGGTGGCGCGAATGCCGCGCTCGCGGGCCAGCTCGGCGATGTAGTAAGCCGTCGCCTCGCCTTCCACGGTCGGGTTGGTGGCCAGAATCATCTCGCGAATTTCACCCGCGTCCAGCCGCGCTTCCAGCGTTTCCAGCCCCAGTTCGGCCGGACCGATGCCGTCCAGCGGCGACAGGTGGCCCATCAACACGAAGTACACGCCCTGGAAGCCGGTCGCCTGCTCCACCGCCAGCACGTCGGCGGGGGTTTCGATCACGCACAGCAGCGAACGGTCGCGGCGCGGGTTGGCGCACAGGGCGCAGATTTCAGTTTCGCTCAAATCGCGACATTGCCGGCAATGGCCGATGCCATCCAGCGCCGCCCGCAAGGATTCAACCAGCCGGTGCGCGCCGTCGCGGTCCCGTTCCAGCAGATGCAACGCCATTCGCTGAGCGGATTTCGGCCCGACTCCCGGCAAGCAGCGCAGCGCCGCCATCAACCGGTTCAGCAGCGGCGAGGCGGCCACGGCGAACCGTCAGAACGGCATTTTGAAGTCGCCCAGCATCCCCGGCGGCAGACCCATGCCGGCGGTCAGGCCGCCCATTTTCTCCTGCACGGTGCGTTCGACCTTATGAACGGCATCGTTGAACGCGGCGGCCACCAAATCTTCCAGCATATCCTTGTCGTCGCCCACCAGACTGTCGTCGATCCGGATTCGCCGCACTTCATGGCGGCCGGTGATGACCACGCTGACCAGACCACCACCGGACTCGCCGGTGATTTCCATCACTGCGATTTCCGCCTGCGCCTTTTGCAGGTTCTCCTGCATCTTCTGCGCCTGCTTCATGATATTGCCCAAGCCACCTTTCATCGTTTCCTCTCCTGGCCATTACAATACGGTTGTCGCCGATGGAACGGCTACTTGTCGGTGTCGTCCAGCGGATGGATGGCGACGATCCGCGCGTCGAATTTTTCCTGCAGATCCCGCACATGCGGATCTCGGGCGATCTGCTCGGCCGCGGTCTGCTGACGTTCGGCCTGCTGCTGTTTTTGCTGGTCGGCCGGCGTCGTCGCCGTCACGTCGCCAATCTGGAATTTCAGGTTGATTGGCCTGTCGAAATGCTGCTCCAGCGCCGCTTTGATTCGATCCTCGACGGGCTTGGTGAGCATCTGGGCATGGCCGGGTTCCAGTGCCAGCCGGAAAAAATCGCCGTCCCGCTCCGCCAACACGCAATTCATCGCCACCTGCCGCGCTATCGCGGTCAGCCCCAACCGTTCGACCAGCGCGCTCCACTCCGACGCTGATCGCTCGGGAACCGGGGCCGGCGGCGGAGCAGATCGCGGGGCGACCGCAACGGCTGGCGCCGGGGCCGAAACGGGACCGCGCACCGCCGCCAACGAGGGTGCCGCGGTCTCCAGCGCCGCCGGGCGGAAGCACAGCATCCGCAGCAACACCATCTCGAACCCGCCGCGCGGCTCGGGCATCAGCGGCAGGTCGCGCCGGCCCAGCAGGGCAATCTGGTAAAACAGTTGCACGTCCTCCGGCGTCAGCATCCCGGCCAAGCGCCGCAACTCGTCGGAATCGGCCAGATCGTCGTCCGGCACGGCGTCGGGCAGAACCTGCGCCAGAGCCACCCGCTGCAACAGCGACAACAGTTCCGCCAGCACCGCCGCGTAATCGGGGGAGAGTTCGTCCAGCTCCGCCACATGGTGCAAAACCGCCGCCGCGTCGTCGGCCGCCAGCGCCTCCAGCAATCCCGTCACCCGTCGCCGGTCGATGCTGCCGAGCATTTCGCTCACGGCCGCTGCTTCCACTCGGCCACCGCCAAAGGCAATCGCCTGATCCAGCAGGCTCAGAGCGTCGCGCATGCTGCCGTCGCCGGCGCGGGCGATCAGCCGCACCGCCGCCTCCTCGCGGGGAACGCCCTCCGCCTCCAGCACCTGGTGCAGATACCGGGCGATCAGCACCGCCGGCAGCCGCTTGAGGCCGAATTGCAGACAGCGCGATAGAACGGTGACCGGCAGCTTCTGGGGATCGGTGGTCGCCAGCAGGAATTTCACATGCGGTGGCGGCTCCTCCAAGGTCTTCAACAGGGCGTTGAAGCTGTGGGTGGAGAGCATGTGGACTTCGTCGATCAGATACACCTTGAAGCGACCCCGGCTGGGCGCGTACTGCACGTTTTCCAGCAGTTCGCGGGTGTCCTCAACCTTGGTGCGGGACGCGGCGTCCACCTCAATCAGATCCACGAAGCGACCGGCGTCGATCTCCCGGCAGGCGGAGCATTCACCGCAGGGGTGGGAGGAAACGCCGACTTCGCAATTGAGCGACTTGGCGAAAATGCGGGCGATGGTGGTCTTGCCCACCCCGCGGGTGCCGGTGAACAGGAAGGCGTGATGCAGGCGTTGCTGGTCGAGGGCATTGGTCAGAGCGCGGACCACATGTTCCTGGCCAGCCAGTTCGTGGAAGGTGCGCGGCCGCCACTTGCGGGCCAGAACCTGATAGCTCATGCGCCGCTCCAGCGGGAGATAAGGGCGGCGACCCCTACCGGCCTTACCCCGGCGCCCGAAGTCACTGCTGCCGCTGCTCCCTTCCGGGCCTGACGGGGTTCACAGCTTGTCGTCGCGGGGAGACCGATACGGGCCGCCATTGCAACTGGCGGATGGGGCAGCGCTGCCGCCGACAGAACGATCCAGGGAAATGTGGCGGACAGAACGTCCATCGAAAAAAACATCCAAAGGATTGTCTCAAGCTGCAATTTGTTCCTGGTACCGCAGCAGTTCCCCTGGCTTGTTACCCCGGACCGTTTCGCCATACCCATATTTCCATGATAATCCATCGCCGTTTGGATTGTCATCCTCAACCGGTCAGGCGGCCACTCTCCTTTTCGGTTTGGGCAGGACCGCGATGCCTGGGCGGGATTCGTCAAATCACTTTCGCCAAGCGGGCGAGGATGCCCACGATCAGCGTGGTTTGCAGGACACCCACGCCGACCACCCAGCGGATCAACTCGGCCTTGGTTTCAGCAATACGCTGATTCACCTCGGCCATATCCTTCTTCACTTCCGCCCGAAACACCTCAATGTCCCGCTTAACGTCGGATCGCAGTGATTCAACATCCCGCTGGGTTGCCAGATCGGTTGATCCAGCTTTCAACACGGTCGCCAGCGCGGTGGCCTGAGCCTCGGCCTGTTTCTCTTCAACGCCTGCCTCCCGCAGTGTCTTGACGTAGGCCAAGGTGTCAAAGGTGATCGTGGTCATAAGGTGGCTCCTCCTTCTTCGTGCTCGGCCAGCGCCGCGCGGGCGCGTTCCAGCCAATCCCGGTCACGGCGCAGCTCCGGCGATGCGTCGATCTCTTTCTCGGCAAATCGCTCCAAGCCTTCAGCTACGAAGATGATGAATGCCCACAGGATAGCGAGGGTTTGAACCTCGGCGGTCATGGCTGGTTCCTCGTGGCAATGACTTTATAAGAGTGTATCGGAAATCACGTTACCCATGTTGGTGGCCCGGTCCTCAACCTGTAGCCAGTATAGGAAACCGGGGAAAATGTAAAGCCCAGCGGAAATGGTGCAGCAATTCTCATTTTGGCGATTTCACCCGGTTTCGGGTTGTGGAAGAGCTGGCTCGAAGCTTTGCAACATGAACGTCATCAAGGCCCCCCAGCTCTCGAAGCACAGGTAACTGGTCAAGGTTCG
>JBATNZ010000263.1:0-20370 GCA_049290615.1 Candidatus Contendibacter sp. | reverse complement strand
CCCGCGGTCGCAACCCATGCCCGCCAGCGCCGGCGGCGCCGTGGTGGGCAGCTACGCCCTGCGGGAAAACGCCAACGCCCTGCGCGACTACTATCGCAGCCAAAACATTCGCGCGGCGGTCGAGCAGGTGATGGCCAGCGGCCGGCCGATGTATCGGGTGCGAATCTGGCGCTGAATCCCGCCGGAGTTGCGCCGTTTCGGCTCGAATTCGATTCTGTTAAGATGGTTTCCTTGAACAGGCCGGCAAGCGGTTCGCCGGACCAACCAGGCGAGTGAATCTTTCGGGGCGGGATACGGCGATCCATGAATTGGGCGGACTACCTCATCACCATCGTCATCGCCCTTTCCGTGCTGATTGGACTCTGGCGGGGCCTGCTGCGCGAAGTCATTTCGCTGGCTGCCTGGATCGCCGCCTTCGCTATCGCTTTTCTCTTTGCTGAAGATGGCGCCGCTCATCTGACGCCCTATCTCGACATCCCCTCGCTGCGGGTTGCCGCCGCCTTCGGCGGCCTGTTCCTCGCCACCCTGCTGCTTGGCGGCCTGGTGGGCATCGTCGCCTCGCAACTGGTCGATTACACGGGCCTGACTGGCACCGACCGGGTATTGGGCATGGTTTTCGGGCTGGGACGCGGCGTGGTCGTGATCGCTATTCTGGTGCTGGCGGCGGGGATGACGCCCTTGCCCCGGGACCCCTGGTGGCAACAGTCGCTGCTGTTGCCACACTTCCAGGAGACCGCCCTCTGGTTGCGCGGCTTGCTGCCGCCGGAGTTGGCCGACAACTTTCGTTTTCATTGAGCGCGTTTCCCAACGACGGCGGCCGCCGTCCATTGCGATAGGTAGTCGCACATGTGTGGAATCATCGGTATCGCGGGGCGTGGTCCGGTTAACCAGAGTCTGTTCGACGGGTTAACGGTGTTGCAGCATCGAGGCCAAGACGCGGCGGGCATCGTCACCTGCGATGACGGCCGCCTGTTCCTGCGCAAGGACAACGGTCTGGTCCGGGACGTGATCCGCACCCGCCACATGCGCGACCTGCACGGCAACACCGGCATCGGTCACGTTCGCTACCCGACCGCCGGCAGCGCCGATTCCGCCGAGGCCCAACCGTTCTACGTCAACTCGCCGTTCGGCATCACTCTGGCCCACAACGGCAACCTGACCAACGCCGCCCAGCTCAAGGACGAACTGTTCCGTTCCGACCGGCGTCACATCAATACCCATTCCGACTCGGAAATCCTGCTCAACGTGTTCGCCCACGAGTTGCAGCAGCGCAGCCGGCTGTCGGTGGACGCCGACGATATCTTCGCGGCGGTGGCGGCGATGCACCGGCGGGTGCGGGGGGCCTACGCCGCCGTGGTCCTGATCGTCGGCTTCGGCGTGGTGGCGTTCCGCGATCCGCACGGTATCCGGCCGCTGGTGTTCGGCGGGCGCGAAACCGGGAACGGCATGGAATACATGGTCGCGTCCGAGAGCGTGGCGCTGGACGCGCTGGATTTCCGGCGGGTGCGCGACGTGGCGCCGGGCGAGGCGGTGCTGTTCGATCTGGATGGGCGAATGCACACCCGCCAGTGCGCCGAACATCCCATCCATTCGCCCTGTATTTTCGAGTACGTCTACCTGGCCCGGCCTGATTCGATCATGGATCAAGTCTCGGTCCACAAGGCCCGGCTGCGCATGGGGGAATACCTGGCCGAGAAGATCCTGCGGGTCTGGCCGGATCAGGACATCGACGTGGTGATCCCGATCCCCGACACCAGCCGTACCGCCGCCCTGCAAATGGCCTCGATCCTGGGCCTCAAATACCGGGAAGGCTTCATCAAGAACCGCTATATCGCCCGCACCTTCATCATGCCGGGCCAGAAAACCCGCCGGAAATCGGTGAGGCAGAAGCTCAACGCGATCGATCTGGAATTTCGCGGCAAGAACGTGCTGCTGGTGGACGATTCCATCGTGCGCGGCACCACCTCCGGGGAAATCATCCGCATGGCTCGCGAAGCTGGCGCTCGCAAGGTCTATTTCGCCTCGGCCGCGCCGCCAGTGCGCTATCCCAACGTCTACGGCATCGACATGCCAGCCGCCCACGAACTGATCGCCCACGGCCGCACCGAAGAGGAGGTGGCCCAGGCGATCGGTGCCGATTATCTGATCTTCCAGGATCTGGCCGATCTGGAAGAAGCGGTGCGGCGCGGCAACCCCGAACTCAAACGGTTCGATTCTTCCTGCTTCACTGGGGACTATGTGACCGGTGACATCGACCGGGATTATCTCGACTGCCTGGCGCGCGAGCGGGCCGACACCACCAAGACCGCCCGCAGAGGCACCGACAACACCATCATCGATTTGTATAACCAATGAATGCCCACGACGATACGCCCGAGCTTGGTTTCGCCAGCCTGGCGGCGCGCGCCGGCCAGGTTCGCACCCACGAGGGCGAACACGCCGAGCCGATCTTTCTCACCTCCAGCTTCGTGTTCGCTAACGCCGCCGAAGCCGCCGCCCGCTTCAGCGCCGGCGAGGGCAACATCTATTCCCGCTTCACCAACCCGACCGTGCGGGTATTTCAGGAACGGTTGGCGGCGCTGGAAGGTGGCGAGTCCTGCATCGCCACCGGTTCCGGCATGGCGGCGATTCTGGCGACCTGCATGACGCTGCTCAAAAGCGGCGACCACATCGTTTCGGCCAGCGGCGTATTCGGCAGCACCATTTCGCTGTTCAATCAGTACCTGAGCAAATTTGGCGTCGCCACGACTTACGTACCCCTGACCGATCCCGCCGTCTGGGCAGCGGCCATCCGCCCGGAAACCCGGCTATTCTATCTGGAAACGCCCTCCAATCCGCTGATGGAACTGGCCGATATTCAAGCACTGGCCGATCTGGCTCACGCCCACGATATCCTGCTGGTGGTGGACAACTGCTTCTGCACCCCGGCGTTGCAACAACCCTTCAAATTCGGCGCGGACCTGGTGATTCACTCCGGCACCAAATATCTGGA
This sequence comes from Candidatus Contendibacter sp., assembly GCA_049290615.1. Taxonomy (GTDB): domain Bacteria; phylum Pseudomonadota; class Gammaproteobacteria; order Competibacterales; family Competibacteraceae; genus Contendibacter. Next base: position 17,378 of record JBATNZ010000263.1, on the reverse strand, counting down.
CGGGCAGGGGCGCTGCGTCGGCGGGGCGGTGGTGGGCGACACCCAGCGGGTCGGCAAGGACATCTTCGGCTTTCTGCGCACCGCCGGTCCCAGCCTGAGTCCATTCAACGCCTGGGTATTCCTCAAGGGGCTGGAAACGCTGCAACTGCGGATGCGCGCTCACAGCGCGGCGGCGCTGCAACTGGCCCAATGGCTGGAAACTCAGCCGGCGGTGGAGCGGGTCTACTATCCGGGCCTGCCCTCGCACCCGCAACACGAACTGGCAAAGCGGCAACAGAGCGGCTTCGGCGGCATTGTGTCCTTCGAGTTGCGCGGCGGTCAGCGGGCTGCCTGGCAACTGATTGACGCCACCCGGCTGATCTCGATCACCGCCAATCTGGGCGACGTTAAATCCACCATCACCCATCCCGCCACCACCACCCACGGCCGGCTGACCCCAGCGGAGCGCGAACGCGCCGGGATTCGCGAGGCGCTGGTGCGAATTTCGGTGGGGCTGGAAGACATGGCGGATATTCAGCACGATCTGGAACGCGGTCTACGCCAGACGGCATGATCAAAGCGATTACCTTCGATCTGGACGACACTCTGTGGGATGTCTGGCCGGTGGTCGAACGCGCCGAGCAGTTGTTGCACGACTGGCTGGTGGCGCGCTACCCACGCATCCCGGAACGGTTCACGCCGCTGGAGCTGCGGGAACTGGCGGGCGAGGTAAGCGCCGCCCGCCCGGAAATCGCCCACGACCGTACTTTGCTTCGCAAGGAGGCGCTGAATCTGGCGGCGGCGCGGGCCGGTTATCGCGCCTTCGATGTCGAAAGCGCGTTCGCGGTGTTCTACATGGCCCGCAACGCGGTGGAGCCGTTCGCGGAGGTGCGCCCCACGCTGGAGCGACTGGCCCGACGCTACGCCTTGGCGTCACTGTCCAATGGCAACGCCGATCTGCGGCTGATCGGGCTGGATGATGTATTCAGCCTTTCGCTCAATGCCATCGATGTCGGCGCGGCCAAGCCGGAACCGCTGATGTTCGAGGAAGTTTGCCGGCTGCTGAGGGTGCGACCAGGACAGATCGTCCATGTCGGCGACGACCCGGAACATGACGTGTGGGGCGGCCAGAACGCTGGATTTCGCACCGTGTGGGTGAATCGCGCCGGTCGGGACTGGCCGGGCGGCCCAAGAGCGGATGCGGAAATCGGCGGTCTGGCCGAACTGGAGGCGGTGCTGGCGGCCTGGGAGGCTGGCTCCGCCTAGGCGCGACTTACCACGGAATCGGCTGGCCGTCGCGAAAGAAGCCGCCGGTTGGCCCGTCATCCGGCAGGGTGGCGGCCCAGACGATGCCGGAAGCGCCCTGCTCGACGGGGCGTTCGGCGTTGGCCCCCCCCATGTCGGTACGTACCCAACCGGGGCAGACCGAGTTGACCAGAATGTTGTAGCCCCGGGTCTCCGCCGCCAGGATGCGGGTCAAGGCGTTCAGAGCGGTCTTGGAAATTCGGTAGGCCGGTGATTTGCCTTCCATCTCGCTTAACTGACCCATGCCGCTGGAGACATTGACGATGCGGCCATGGTGCTGCTGCTTCATCAGCGGCGCCAGTTCTTGGGCCAGCAACAGAGGGCCGTACAGATTGGTTTTCAGCGTCGCCGTCAGCGTTTCCAGACTGGCGGTGAACACGCTGGCGCCACCGGTCTCCTCGGTGCCGTGGCTGTCGAGATAGACCCCGGCGTTGTTAACCAGAATATCCACCCGACCACAGCGACTATGAATGAACGCGCCCAATTCGGCGACGCTGCTTTCCGAAGCGACGTCCAGCGGTTGGAACAGGATATCCAGTCCCTCCGCCACCAGTTTCTCCAGGGCCATTTCGCCCTTGCTGGCGTTGCGGCTGGTGAGAATGACACGGATGTCGCGCTTGGCCAGTTGCCGGGCCGTTTCCAGACCCAGGCCACGATTGGCGCCCGTGACCACCGCCACTGGCTTGCTGCTCTTACCGTTCAGCATCGTTTTGCCCCCTTCGTCCACTGCCCCCGCCATCGAACCGACTCCCATGGTTATTGACTCGAACCCTATGTTGTTTTATCCATACGGGTTTGTTGTAAATACTAACAGTATCCGGGCGCTAATAAAAACTATAATCATTTATCCGCTTCCCCCGACTTCCTCCCAAGCAGGGGCACCAGGCCGGATGGTTGCCCTTGAGGGCCAGGACGTAGTCAGCTCCCACGTCCACGATCGCTTGGGCAATGGCTTTCTGGCAGCCCATGGCGTCCAATTTGACAAACAGTAATCACTAATGAGTGAAGCAATGGACTCCCTCGAAGAACCCCTCGACGAAAACAAGCTGATTGCGCTGCGCCGCCAAAAGCTGAGCGAGTTGCGTCAGCTTGGCAACGCCTATCCCACTGATTTCCGACGCGATGCGCTGGCGGCGGAACTGCACGTTGCCTATGGCTGCAAGGACAACGCCGAACTGGACGCCGAACCCCAGCGGGTTTGCGTCGCCGGGCGGATGCTGGCCAAACGGATTATGGGCAAGGCCAGCTTCGCGCGGTTGCGCGACATGTCCGGCGACATTCAACTGTTCATCCAGAAAAACGCCCTGCCGGATGGCCGGTACGAGGACTTCAAAAGCTGGGATTTGGGTGACATCCTCGGCGCTGAAGGGACCGTGTTCAAGACCAAAACCGGCGAATTGTCGGTCAAGGTGGATACGCTGCGGCTATTGACCAAGTCACTGCGACCGTTACCGGAGAAGTTTCATGGCTTGGCCGATCAGGAAACCCGTTATCGCCAGCGCTATGTGGATTTGATTATGAACCAGTCCACCCGTGATACCTTCCGCTTACGTTCGGCCAGCGTTGCCTATATCCGTGATTTTTTTAACCGGCGCGGCTTCCTGGAAGTCGAGACGCCGATGATGCAGCCGATTCCCGGCGGCGCGGCAGCCAGGCCTTTTATCACTCATCACAATGCATTGGATATGCAACTGTATCTACGTATTGCGCCAGAACTGTATTTGAAACGGCTGGTGGTGGGCGGTTTCGAGAAGGTCTACGAGATCAACCGCAATTTCCGCAACGAGGGGCTATCCACCCGCCACAATCCCGAATTCACCATGCTGGAGTTTTATCTGGCTTATGCGGATTACCGCGATCTGATGGATTTGAGCGAGGAATTATTGCGGGGCATGGCGCAAACCCTGTTAGGCGACACGAGCGTGACCTATCAGGGCGAAACTTACGATTTCGGCCAACCGTTTCGACGGCTGACGGTGCGCGAGGCCATTCTGCATTTCAATCCCGCAATAACCGCCCCGCAACTCGATAATTTGGAAAGTGCTCGGCAAATTGCCGAAGGCTTGGGGCTGAAAGCGCAACCGGATTACGGCTTGGGCCGGGTGCAATTGGAAATTTTTGAGCAGACCGTTGAATATCAATTGCGCGACCCGACTTTTATTACCGCCTATCCGACTGATGTGTCGCCGCTGGCTCGGCGCAATGATGCCGACCCTACCATTACCGACCGTTTCGAACTATTCGTGGGTGGGCGGGAAATCGCCAACGGCTTTTCCGAGTTGAACGATCCCGAAGATCAGGCCGAACGCTTTCGCAAGCAGGTCGAAGCGAAAGCCGCTGGCGATGACGAGGCGATGCATTATGACGCCGACTACATCCGGGCGTTGGAATATGGCTTGCCGCCAACAGCGGGAGAGGGTATCGGCATTGACCGGCTGGTGATGCTGTTCACCGATGCGCCGTCCATCCGTGATGTGCTGCTGTTTCCGCACCTGCGGCCGGAATAACCGGCCGCAGGTATCCAAGCTTTAAACCAGTTGGGCGTACAGCAGGGTCACGGGTGGCGTGGACGGTAGTGGCTGGTTGACGATGGCGCTGCGCATCGGCACGACCGGTCCGTGTTCCGGGCACTGGGCGCGGGGTTGATCGGGCCGCGCCGTCACCGACCGCTTGCAGTGCGGGCAAACTGTATGGACTTGCGTTGAAATCGTCATGGCATATCTCCCCCTTGAAATTTAATCATTATCCCTCTGACAACAGTATTGACGATTTTATTCCGCAACGCAACAAAAATTTGTTGCCATGCAACATACAGGATCTGGAGGCGGACTGTTCGATCGGCGCCAACGGGTAACTCCAACCGGTCGCTGAAACGCTCTGCATCGTGGCAAGGCGCCGGAAATCGGTCGATTCCGGCGCCTTGTTTCGAGTGGTGCGCCAAATACGGATATCAATTCCATAATAAATTATTAATCAACGCCTTATCAGAGCCCCATCTGGCGACAACCAAAAACCACTCACGGTCGCGCCAGCCGCCGCAGCCGTTCCAGATAAACCCGCTCATCCGGCTCACGCCCTGCGCGTTGCGCCTCCCACAGGGTCTCGCCCAGACACTCCATCATTAGATGCTCGGCGGCGTGGCTGTCGCCCGCCCGCCGGCAAAGCTGCTGATAAACAACAAGAACGCCGTCCGGTCGGTTAGCACCCAACTGCTCGTGAATGGCAATATGCATGCCCAAGTGCAGGAAGGGGTTGGTCTGGCCCATTTCGGGAGTGTACTCGCGATCCAGCGCCGCTTCGGCATCGGTTAGCACCGGCTGATATTCGGGATGAGCGCGGATCGCCTCGGCGATGATCCGCTCCAGCGGCTCCAGCGGCTGGCCGGCGCTGGCCTTGTCCCAGACCGTGCAGTAGTAGCGGCGCAGGCTATCGCGGTCGTTGCCAAACATCAGTTCACCTCAGTTTTGTCGGGATAGACGCACAGGTCGCGAATCGGGCAGTCGGGGCAACGCGGCTGGCGGGCGGTGCAAACATAGCGGCCGTGCAGGATCAGCCAGTGGTGGGCGTCCGGTTTGAACTCGTCCGGCGTCGCGGCCAGCAGCCCCTCCTCCACCTCCCACACGGTCTTGCCCGGCGCCAGCCCGGTGCGGTTGGCGACCCGGAAAATATGCGTGTCCACCGCGATGGTCGGCTCGCCGAAGGCGGTGTTGAGGATGACGTTGGCGGTCTTGCGCCCGACCCCCGGCAAGGCTTCCAGCGCCGCCCGGTCGCGCGGCACTTCGCCGCCATGTCGTTCCAACAACAGGGCGCAAGTCTGGCGGATGTGGGCGGCCTTGGTGTTGTACAGGCCGATGGTCCTGATGTAGGCCTTCAACCCCGTCTCGCCGAGTTCCAGCAGGGCTTGCGGGGTATTGGCGACGGGGAATAGCCGCGTGGTGGCTTCGTTGACCTTTTTATCGGTCGCTTGCGCCGACAGGATGACCGCGACCAGCAACTCGAACGGGCTGAGATAGCGCAGTTCGGTGGTCGGCTGGGGGCGAGCGGCTTGCAGGCGGATGAAGAGTTGGTGAATCTGGCTGGAATCCATGGCTGGGGCCGGTATGGGCGAACGGGGGTTTCTCGGATCGCATCGAGCGGGCTGACATCCTCCCCAACGGCACTGGCCCAGGCTCACGCCTCGACCGGCAACCTGGGATCGTTGCCCCATTCCGACCAGGCGCCGGGATAACCACGCACCCGGGGATAACCCAGATGGCGCAACACCCAGTAGGTATGCGCCGAGCGGTGATGGCTCTGGCAATAGACGATCACCTCCTTGTCGGGCGTCACGCCGCGGGTTTCCAGCAGTCTGCGCAGCACCGGATCGGGCTGGAGGCGTAATTGCCGTTGCGGATCCATGGCGTCGGTCCAGTTCAGATTGATCGCACCGGGGATGTGGCCACTGCGGGCGGCGCGTTGGTCCAGACCGGCGAACTCGGCGGGAGTGCGGGTGTCCAGCAGCGCCAGATCCCGCTGGCCCAACCGTCCCAGAATATAATCCCGGTCGGCGATCACCGTCGGCGGATCGACGAAACGGGCTTGGTAGGCGCTGCGCGGTGGATGGCGGAACTGGGCTTCGCACGGTCCGGCGGCGGCGTCCCAAGCGTGGATACCACCGTTGAGCAACGACACCCGTTCGTGTCCGAGCGTCGCCAGCGTCCACAGCAATCGACCGGCGCGACCGTTGCCCTCCTCGTCGTAGGCGACCACATGCCGGTCCGTGGTCAGGCCGAGTCGCGACAATACCTCGCTTAACCGCGCATCGGTCGGCAGCAGCCCCATCGCCGGCGGTTCGACCCGGACCAGATCCGAGTAATCAAGATGAATCGCGCCGGGAATGTGTCCGGCCGCGTAACTGGGCAAATCGCACAAATCCACGACCAGCACGGCAGGGTCGGCGAGATGCGGCTGAAGCTGGTCCGGTTCGATCAGCAGCGGCAAGTTGGGCGCGGTGGACATGCAAGCGAACTCCCGAATGAAGGTTGGCGCGATAGTTTGCCCAAAAAAGCCCGGAAAGCGCCGGGCTTTGCCATGGATTGCCGCTTACATGTTTGGATAATTCGGCCCGCCGCCGCCCTGTGGCGTCACCCAGTTGATGTTCTGGGTGGGATCCTTGATGTCGCAGGTCTTGCAATGCACGCAGTTCTGGGCGTTGATCTGCAAGCGTGGGTTGCCGCCGTCGGCGTCGCGGACGATTTCGTAGACCCCCGCCGGGCAATAGCGCTGTTCGGGCGCGTCGTACAGCGCCAGATTGATCCGAACCGGCACGGTCGGGTCCTTCAGCGTCAAGTGGCAGGGCTGATCCTCTTCATGATTGGTGTTGGAGATGAACACCGAGGACAGCTTGTCGAAGCTGATCACGCCATCCGGCTTGGGATATTCGATCTTCGAACATTCGCTGGCTTTTTTCAGCTTGGCGTGATCCGGCTTGTGGTGGAAGGTCCACGGCGCCTTGCCCCGGAACAGGTAGGTATCGAGCGCCGAATAGGCGATCGCCACCCACAGCCCCCAACTGAACGACGGCTTGATGTTGCGGACCTGGTAGAGTTCTTCCCACAGCCAGCTTTGCCGCAACTGTTCGGGATACTCCGCGACCTCGTCCGCGCCGCGTCCGGCCGCGACCGCCGCGAACACCGCCTCGGCCGCCACCGTCCCCGACTTCATCGCGGTGTGGGTGCCCTTGATCTTGGGCATGTTGAGGAAACCGGCGGTGTCGCCGATCAGCACGCCGCCGGGGAAGGTCAGCTTGGGAATCGATTGGATGCCGCCGGCCGAGATGGCCCGCGCGCCGTAGGCGATGCGCCGGCCGCCCTCGAAGGTTGGACAGATGTCGGGATGGGTCTTGAAACGCTGGAACTCGTCGAACGGCGACAGATGCGGGTTGGCATAGCCCAGGCCGATCACGAAACCCACCGCCACCTGGTTGTTTTCCATGTGGTAGAGGAAGGAGCCACCGTAAGTGCTGGGATCGAGCGGCCAGCCGACGGTGTGGACGATCTTGCCCGGTTGGTGCAGGATGGGATCGATCTCCCACAGTTCCTTGATGCCGATGCCGTAGGTCTGCGGGTCCACGCCTTCACGCAGCTTGAAACGGTCGAACAGGGTCTTGGTCAGCGAGCCGCGACAACCTTCGGCGAACAGGGTGTAGCGGGCGCGCAGTTCCATGCCCGGTGCGAACTGATCGGTCGGCTTGCCCTCCCGGTCGACGCCCATGTCGCCGGTGGCGACGCCGACCACCGCGCCGTCGTCGTTGTAGAGCACCTCGGCGGCGGCGAAACCGGGGTAGATTTCCACGCCCAGTTCCTCGGCCTGCGCGGCCAGCCAGCGGCACAGGTTGCCCAGGCTGATGATGTAGTTGCCGTGATTGTTCATCTGCGGCGGAGTGGGCAGCTTGTACGAGGTCTCGCGGGTCAGCAGCAGGAATTGATCCTGGGTGGCCGGGATGTTCAGCGGCGCGCCCCGTTCCTTCCAGTCCGGGATCAGTTCGTTCAGGGCGCGCGGTTCCACTACCGCGCCGGACAGGATGTGCGCGCCGACCTCGGAGCCTTTCTCGATGACGCAGACATTGACATCCTGGCCGCTCTCCGCCGCCAGTTGCTTCAGACGGATGGCCGCCGCCAGGCCGGACGGGCCGGCGCCGACGATGACCACGTCATATTCCATACTTTCGCGTTCCACCGGGCACTCCTTACGATTCATTTTCGGGTTGGAGGAGGCGGGCGACGGCATCGCGTCCCCGCATGATTGGGAATTTTAGGGAGGGCCGCCGGGACCGGGCTAGCCCGAACCGGCTACCGCTTCCAGGATAACTGTGCTCATTAAAAACAATTTTTGGGGAAAACGCACCCACCTCGCCCAACGCGGCCGGAGTTTGCATTCGGGGACCGTGCGGGCGTGTTACCCAGGTTCGATCAACATTTGCGCCGTAGAGTGGCCAGCGCCCTGGCGCCGCGCAATCCAGCCGCGAGCAGCGCCGCCAGCCCGCGTTTCTGCCAGGCGTGCAGGCGTGGGGTGGCAACAAGTTTCTGGCGCACGTAGTCACCGAATTCTTCCAATACCCGCGTGAAGGGTGCCTGGACATCCACGTACAACGCCCGGGCGGGAGCATTTTCGGCCGACGCCAGCGCCGCCGGCATGGTGAAGTAGCGCGGCGCGGCGAAGGCGGGCAATGGCGTCAGCGCATGGTAATCAGCCACCATTTCATCGATCCGGCGATGCCGGAACCCGGCTAGCCAAGCGCGCGGCGGGTCCAGAACGGCGCGGTGGGCGACGATCCAGCGCAATTTTTCCGTGATCGTTTCCACCTGGGGCGGGCAGAGAAAGCCGTTGACGCCCTCCTGAATCCGGTCGGCGAAACTGCCAAGGTTGGTCGCCACTACCGGGATGCCCAGCAACCACAACTCACTCAGGGCGTAGCTAAAGGTCTCGGGACAGATGGACAGCAGCAAGCCGACCTCCGGCGCGATGCCGGTCATGATGCCGCCCAATTCCTCATGCCGGTAACTCGGAATCAGCGTGATGCCGGGCTGGCCGCGAAACACCTCGCCCTCTTCGCCGCAGCCGACCAGATGCAATTCCACGCGATCGGCGATGCGCGGCCAGACCTGCTCCAGCAGCCCCCGGCCCTTCTGCGGGGCCAGGCTGCCCAGCACCACCACCCGCAACTTTGCGCCCGCTGGCGGCGTCGGCAGTGGCTCCGGCGCGAAATCAACCCCATGAGGAATGATGGCAAAGGGCTTGTTGGCGAGCGCTGGCAGCAAGGTTCGCCAGTGTCGAGCCACCGATTCGGATGGCGCCGCAAACCGGACGGGGTCGGTTGTGGCCAGTTCGACGAAACGTCGCCGCAGCGCCAGCCATTCCCTGGTAGCGACATTGCGAAAGAAGCGGTTATGCTCGTTTTCGGCGAAGCACTGCGTCAGGCGCGGCAATTCGCACTGTTCGCAGATTGAGCCGAAATGAATGACCAGCGCCGGACAGAAGGGATAGTAGTCGTGGGCGACAAAAATCGTGGGTAGACCGCTGCGCAGCGCATCCAGCGAATGGCCAATCAGCGACGAAATCAGTACAACCTCGATGCCGAAGTCGGCGATGATCTCGTCGAGAATCGCCCGGTATTGCAGATGGGTCAACGCCGTGGCGCGAATCGGATAGCCCAGTTCCCAGTAACGCAGCGGTTGATCCATCGCCGCCGAGCGATACAGGGCGACGCGCTGGCCGAAAGCGCCCCAAGTGCCGATGGAGCGCAATACCAGGTTGTCCCGTTCCCGGTCGTGCTCGCAATACTGTCGCACCCAGCGGTCCAGGCCCCCGCCCCAACTGTGGGCAATGTGTAATTGCGCCGGCCGATGTGCCGGTGCATTGTACTGGGCCTCCGCGCCTTGTTGTAGAACATCGTTGACTACGAAGCGCAGGCCGGTCAGGGGATGGGCCTGTTTGATCTGCCGCGCTTCCTCCGCTTGTTCGCCGCCGCGCATCTCCTGTTGACGGCGGCCCGCGTCGCGATCCCGCACGTAAACATGGTCGCAACAGACCGCGTGCCAACCGTGCTCCTGGAAGAGCTGGACCAGCCAGATGCTGGCTTCGTCCCAACCCCAGTCCCGCGCGGCGATATCCAGTTCAACTTCGATGCCCCGCAGCGCCGCGCGCCGCAGGTAACAACAACCGCTAAACAGCGCCGGCATTTCGTGGTTGCGCCGCGGACTCAGGGCCAACAATAGACGATCCAGGGCATCCAGCGTGATTCGATCACCTTCGTTCCGCTCCAGCAGAGCAAACAGGGGCGAACTGTCGCACAGCGGCATCACCGCCGCGATACGCGATTCCTGGCCATACGCTGCCAGCGCCAGCCGGGCATCCCAGCCGGGGGGAACTTTCAACCCAGGCCGCGCCAGTAGTAGATCGTAATTATCATAACGCGACGGTAGTCCACGCAGGACGGCCTGCCATGGGTGATTGTGGCCAGCGGTGTCCACCAACGCTATCCGCGCCACTTCGGACCGCTCCCGCAGTACCCATTCCAGCGCCGCCCGTTCGCCGTCGAGCAACAGCGCCACGATCTCGACATCGGGCGAGGTATCGCGCAACAGCGATGACAACGTGCCGGCCAATAGCTCGATCTCCCCGGCGCCAACAGGCAGACAGACCACGCGCGGATTTTCCGGTCGCGGCCAGCGACCTGGTGGCGTTGGCCGCACGGCGGGGTTAGCGGAACACATTGAGCAATCTGGCAAATGCCTGTACTAGCCGCCAACTCCGGGAACGCTGAATCAAGTCCAGTTCGCGGCGAGTATCGTTTAATTGGGCGCGCAGCGTCGCTTCGGTTTCCAGGGTTTCATCGTCGGCATGGGCGCCGGCGGTGTTGAGTCGGTACCAGTGGTAATAGGAATTGCCGTCGGCGCGGAAAGGATTGGGAAAAGCCCGCCGCAAATCCAGACGGGAGCGATAGAGAATCCGTTGCGCCCGGGTGATGCGTTCGCCGTTGTCGAAGGTGTCGTAGCGGCAGCGGCGGCTGCCCACTTCCTCCTGGCCCATGCGCTGGCATTCGGCGATGTACCAGCGGCGCAGATCGAACAGCGCCGAGCCGGCATCGGCATATTTCTTCAGCATGACTTCCTGGGCGCCGCGGTCGAAGCCGGAAAAATGATAGAAGCTGATTGGCTGGCCGTTGATGGTGAGGCCCCGCTCCAGCGAACCGGCTACCGGGCGGTGAGTGAGATTCCAGGTGGCGACGTTATAGATTGGCTCGCGCAGGATGGCGATATCCTCGAAAAAGGCCGGCGCCAGATCCAGCCAGCGCTGATCGGTGAACAGGCCGCCGGCGATATCGTCGTGGCAGAAATAGCGCAGCCGTTCAGCCCACCAGTTCAGGAAGCGTATCCCCTCGGCGCTCGTCCGCACCCCTAGAAAACCCAGATTGAAAACCCCGTGCTTTAGGCTGGCGATCTCGTTATCCATGACCGCGTCCAGTGACTGTTCCGGTTCACTCAGGTGGGGCGTCAGCAGGATGCTGTACCGGTCCAGTTGCTCGATCAGGCCATCGAGACCGGACAGGATCACCATGTCCGGATCGAAGTAGAAGATCTTTTCGGCGGCAAAACGACGGGCGATCTCCAGAAAGCCCAGCGCCTTGACCGCAGTACACATCTCTACCACCGTGTGGCCAAACAGCCAGGCATCCAGATCGGAAACCGGCAGTTCCGTTACGTTGATGATCGAGTCAAACGGCTCGGCGGCTGGATCTGCGTCGGACGGATAATCGTCGCACAGCAGCAAATGAAAGCGGACATTGGCCCCCTGGCGCTTGGCCGATTGGGCCAGCACCCGCGCCTTGGGCAGATAATTGGCGGTGATGCTGGTGAATAAATGCGCGGTTGGATTCATGGTTATTTTCTGGGAAACTCCGTGGCGCCAGACTCTGGAAGCGTGAGTATTATCGAGTTGCGCCGTCAGATTGTGCTTTGGCTCATGAAAACGTTCGAGTTGCCGCATGGCCTGCGTCAGATCATCCCGTGTTGACCACATCTGGGCCGTAAGCAGGGCGATATCGGCTTCCCGTTCCCGAACATAGCGCTGCGCCTCGACGAGCGCCTGGTCTCGTTGACGCAGTTCGTCCTTGGCTTGGACCAGCAAGGCCTCGGTGGTCCGAAGCTCCTGTTCCAGAGCGGCGGTGGTCTGTTGCGCTCGCGCGAGCGCTTCGTCGCGCTCCCGTAGCACGTACAGCGCCTGTTCGGGCGAGAGCAGAGCGCGCTCCCAGTCTACGGCCACTCGCAAGGGCCTGACCGGATCCTGCCGGATGAAGGACTGAATCCGTTGGTCGTAATCGGGATGCAACCCAGCCAGAACCTCCCGGGCTTGGGCCTGCAATTGCGCCTGCCGCTCGCCGAAACTGACGCCGCCGACGTGATAAACGTAGGTATCCGCGCAGAGCGCGTGGCGCCAGCCCGCTTGGGCCGCCCTCATGCAGAAGTCGTTCTCCTCGCCGTAACCGAAGCCGAAGGCGCGCTCGTCGAAGTCGCCGACCGCCCGCAGGCAATCGCGGCGAATGTACATGCAAAAACCCACGGCGGTTGGAATCTCCAGCCAGCGTCCAGCATTGGCGCGCAGGAACAGGGCGTCGGTCGCCGCCAGTGACAGTCCGGTTGGCAGTTCGTTGACTTCGCAGAAGCGGGGGTAACTGCAAATCGTGGCGTTGTTGGAAAAAGGCGTGACCGTTCCGGTCGTCGCGGCGGCATGAGCGCAGCGCGCCAGCCGATCCAGCCAGTCGCCATTTACCTCGGTATCGCTGTTGAGCAGCACCACGTCGCGATCCGGGTGCAGGGCCAGGCCACGGTTGGCGGTGGCCACGAACCCTTGATTGACAGGGTTGCGTAACAAAGTAATGCGTCCGGCCGCGGCCAGTTCGTTCAGATAGTCCAATAACTCCGGTTCGGGGCTGGCATCGTCAATGACGATGATTTCGTGGGAGCATCGCTGCTGGTTGCCGAGCGCGCTGTTCAGGCAGCGGCGGGTAGCCGTCAGGCCTTGATAGACTGGGATGACGATGTCAACAGGTGTTTCTGGATTAGGCCACATCATTATGTAATTGTTTTATTTAAGTTTTGTGTTGGAGATGCCACTGATCCGGCGAGCGCGTGTTTCGTGGGCCAACGTGATGGAAAGCCGGTTTTTTGGGATTATACTCCATGGCGAGAAAGGGAGTTTTTATCGAGGCGTCAAGGATGGCATCAGGAAAAGCCATTATTTTTACCCCTGCCAAAACAGGAGAGGAAAAATGTTCCGCAAAAATTTTTGCTTGTCGGCAAAAACACTTATCACCCTGCTGATCGCTTTTGCCGCGACGCCAGCGCTTGCCCAGCAAGCTGGCGCCAGTGTGGATTCCGTGACGTCGCTTGGCGGTGGCCTCTATCGGATCACTGGAACGGCGCTGGACTCGAAGGGAAATGCCGCCTGCGCCCTGGCTCTGGCCAGCGGCCGCTGCATGTTCACCTGCGGGCCGGGCTCCCTGCGCTGCGAGGGCGGTACGGCCAATCTAGCATTTGGCAAATTCGATCTGACCAATTTGCCCACGGAAACCAACGGCACCATCATTCTGCAAGTTTTCGTGCAGGGAAACGTCAGCTTCGCAGGGGCCATCAACCCTGGCGGTGGGGGCGGTGGGGGCAGTGGAAGCGCGAAGTGGAGCGCCCTGACTAACGCGTGTTGCACGACGGGCCCCTTGACCTACCAGGTGACCATCGACGGAGTCACCAGGAGTTCGACGATCAATTCCTGTAGTGCGAATCCCAGCTTCGAAGGATTCGCCAGCACAACCGCTGGCACCAAGAGTTATGTGTCAAGAGCGGTTGCTTCAACATGTAGCCTCAATGTCGAAGGCCAGGGAACGGTCACCATGGCCAAGGATGCCTGCTACCGGTTTACGCTCAATGTGCAAGGCCAGAATCTGGTCAACTCATTTGGAACTGTCAGTTGCACCTCGTCCGCGAGCGCGGAGGCCCTCCGGGAAGAAAGCCAGGCCACGGCGATGGAGATCCACCCGATGAACAGCGTCGACCCATCGGGAGCGGGCCAGGAAAACTGGAGCCTGCTGAAGAACATCGGCCAACCCTGAGCCGCGAGCCCCGAACGATCCGCCAACGAAACTGGCGTGGCTAGGGATGGCCGGCTACAATCCAACGCCGTCGGAGAGGTGGCAGAGCGGTCGATTGCGACGGTCTTGAAAACCGTTGACCCGCGAGGGTCCGTGGGTTCGAATCCCACCCTCTCCGCCAACTAAATCAATTGGTTACGGTAAAGTTGCAAATTGTCGCGCCGACTACTGTCAATAACGAACCGATCTTGCTCGGCCACGGGTTCGTCGTGGCGCGCAAGGAGTCGGGCATGGGGTCGGCGACCAACCTCCCGCTTCCGCAAGCGGGAGAAGGTAATGTTGAATCATTCCAGGGTCCGCACCGCCGCGCCCAGCGGGCAGGCTCGGATGGCCTCGGCCAGCAATGGAATGACGGCGCCGCGCGGGAAGCTTTTGCGCCAGGCCAGCGCCACCACCCGGGTCGGGGCCGGTTCCGCGAACGGCCGGACGCTGAGCAGGTCGCTGGCGTGGGCGTAGCCGCTGACCGAGGTGTAGGGCAGCACGGTAACGCCCATCCCGGTCGCTACCATCAGCCGGATGGTTTCCAGCGAACTGCCCTCCAGGGTGCGCTGCATATTGTCCGAGACCACGCTCAACTGGTTGCATTCCGGGCAGAACCGCAACACCTGGTCGCGGAAGCAGTGGCCCGGCCCCAGCAGCAGCAAATCCTGCCGGGCCAGGGTGGGTGAATCAATCGCCGCGACCTGTTCCAACGGATGGCCGGTCGGCATCAACACCACGAACGGCTCTTCATACACCGGCTGCGTCACGATCCCCGCCCCCGCGAACGGCAGCGACAGGATCAGTACGTCCAGTTTGCCATCCTTGAGCTGCTCGCTCAGCACCGCTGTGTAGTTCTCCTCGATCTGCAACGGCATGTGCGGAGCGCGGCGGTGCAGGCGAGGGATCAGGTGCGGCAGCAGATACGGACCGATGGTGTAAATCACGCCCAGCCGTAGCATCCCGGCCAGTTCGTCCTGACCCTGAGTGGCGAGATGGCGGATGACCGCCGCCTCGTCCAGCACTCGCCGGGCCTGCTCGACGATGCGTCGGCCGGTCGGCGTCACCGCCACCTCGCCGGGACCGCGTTCGAACAGGGTCACGCCCAGTTCCTCCTCCAGCTTGCGCACCGCCACGCTCAGGGTGGGTTGGCTGATGTGGCAGGACTCGGCGGCCCGGCCGAAATGCCGCTCGCGGGCGACGGCGACGATGTAGCGTAATTCGTTCAAAGTCATGGTGATATCACGGTCATGGGCGAAGCGGCGGCGGCCGCGCGGCCGCCGGCCATCATGGACAGAAAAGGGGTTTGCGTGTAGCTTAATATGCGCTTTTTTCCGCGCCGGGCGCGGCGTTTTCCCCAGCCCACCATCACGCGCCCCACGATTCAATCCCCGGTGGAAAATCCCAACGAGCAGGAGGGTTCATGACCTACAAGCATATCCGCATTCCCACCAGTGGCGAAAAAATCACCGTCAAGGACGGCAAGCTGTGCGTTCCCGATCAACCGATCATCGGTTTCGTGGAAGGCGATGGCATCGGCCCCGACATCACCCGGGCCTCGCTGCGGGTTTGGGACGCGGCGGTCGAGGAAGCCTACGGCGGCCAGTGCAAGATTCACTGGTGCGAAATCTTCCTGGGCGAAAAAGCGGGGGAACTCTATGAAGGCAACTACTTCCCCGAGGAAACCCTGGAAGCCATCAAGGAATTGGTCATCGCCATCAAGGGTCCCTTGACCACCCCGGTCGGCGGTGGCTTCCGCTCGCTGAACGTGGCGCTGCGCCAGGATCTCGACCTGTACGCCTGCGTCCGCCCGGTGCGCTACTACCCCGGCGTGCCTTCGCCGGTGCGCCACCCGGAGAAAGTGGACGTCATCATCTTCCGCGAGAACACCGAGGACGTCTACGCCGGCATCGAGTACAAGTCCGGTACGCCCGAAAACGCGAAGCTGGCCAAATTCCTGCGCGAGGAAATGGGCGCCGAGTTCTTCGACGACGCCGGCCTCGGTGTCAAACCGATCTCGCCCTTCGCTTCCAAGCGGCTGGTGCGCAAGGCCATCCAGCATGCTATCGACCATGGCCGCGACAGCGTAACCCTGGTCCACAAGGGCAACATCATGAAGTTCACGGAAGGCGCCTTCCGGAACTGGGGCTACGAACTGGCGCGCGACGAGTTCCCGGACCAGACCATCACCGAGAACGACTTGTACAGCATCTACGGCGGCAAGCAGCCACCCGGCAAGGTGGTGATCAAGGACCGCATCGCCGACATCATCTTCCAGTTACTGCAACTGCGGCCGGAAGAGTTTTCAGTGCTGGCCACCATGAATCTGAACGGCGACTACCTGTCCGACGCGGTGGCGGCGGAAGTTGGCGGCATCGGCATCGCGCCGGGCGCCAACATCGCCGATCATATCGCCGTGTTCGAGGCCACCCACGGCACCGCGCCCAAGTACGCCAATTTGGACAAGGTCAACCCCGGCTCGCTGATGCTGTCGGGTGTGATGATGCTGCAATACATGGGCTGGACCGAAGCCGCCGAGCTGATCGAGTCGGCGCTGACCCAGGTGATCGCCGACAAGACCGTCACCTACGACTTTGCCCGGCAGATGGATGGCGCCACCGAGGTCTCGACCAGCAAGTTCGCCGACCTGATCATCGTCAAGATGCGGGAGCAGGGTCCCGCCTTGCGCCAGGAGATCGAGCGCCGGCGCCGCGCCCAGGAAGAAGCGCGCAAGGAGCTGGAAGCCGCCCGCGTGGCCGATCCGGTGCAGGCGATGATCGCCTCCGGCCGGATGCCGAACACCGTCGGCGGCATCATGTCGCCGGTGGTCACGGTCAAGAACGAAGAGCTGGTCAACATCGCCATGCACCGGATGATCGAGAAGGGCGTGAACGCGGTGATCGTCGAGCCCGACGCCAGCGGCCAGTGGGGCATCATGACCGATCTCGACGTGTTGAAAAAAGTCATCAGCGTCAACCGCTCGCCGGCGCGGGTCAAGGTGGGCGAGATCACCACCCGGCCGCTGGTCACGGTCAAGCGTGAGATATCGCTGGCCGAAGCCTCGCAGCGGATGGCCGCAGCTAACGTCCGCCGGGTGATCGTCGAGATGGACGGCAAGCCGGTCGGCATGGTCACCGACAACGACCTGTTCCGCACCGTGGAAGTGTTCGGCTGGGGTCCGGACGTCTGATCCCCGCCGGCTACGCTGGAAGCAAAAGCGGTGTTCGCGCCACGGCCTGTGGGTCGGACGGGAGCGCCGCTTTTTCCATCCAGTGGATTACGCTGCGCTCGTCCGCTCTATACGCCCAGCCCTCTTAAGGTCATTGATAATTTCTTGTATAATAACACAATTTTTGAAATATCTTGAGGTATTCCTATGTTTGGCGAAGTCTTGGAGCGGTTTATTCAGAACCGACCTGTCGCGGTGATG